>NZ_JBFAIA010000111.1:0-27435 GCF_040654455.1 Nonomuraea sp. NPDC050691 | reverse complement strand
CAACCTACCGACCGTCACCGACAAAACCAGGAGATCAGAGTGTCCGACCGTTCCGGCTTTCCTGCCCGCCCTGAAGGACGGGGCCTCCAGCCTGTGTACTCGGTGACATGAAAGGGCCGGTTCGTGACATGAAAGGGCCGGCCTCTTCTGAGCGGGCTCGGTCGCCGGCTTCTCGTACGGTGCCGGTCTCGTCCGCGGATCGAGGCTCGGGGAACGGTGCGGCGAGAGGACCGTACGGACCGGATGCCGGAGAATCCGGCCGGCCGTTCCAGAACGGCGGATCTCAGCGGCCGAGGCCGGCGTCGCGGGCGCGGACGATGGCCTCGGTCCGGTCGGCGACGTGCAGCTTGGCGAAGATGTTGGAGACGTTGTTGCGCACGGTCTTCGGCGACAGGAACAGCGCCGAGGCGATCTGCGGGTTGGACCGGCCCGCGGCGATCAGCGAGAGGATCTCCCGCTCGCGCGGTGTGAGCTGCGGGAACATGGTCTCGTCCGGCGCGGGGGCCGGAGTGGAGAAGTACTCGGCCACGCGGCGGGCGACCGACGGCCCGAAGATGGCCTCCCCGTGGGCGACCGCCTGGATCGCGCGGACGATCTCCGCCTGGTTGGCGCCCTTGAGCAGGTAGCCGCGGGCTCCGGCGCGCATCGCGGCGAACAGCGTGGCGTCCTCCTCCGACATCGTCAGCATGAGCACGCCGATGTGCGGGCTGTCGGCGACCACCCGCCGCGTCGCCTCGATGCCGTCGAGGTCGGGCATGGTGACGTCCATGACCACGATGTCCGGCTGCAGGGCGGCGGCCCGTTCCACCGCCTCGCGGCCGGTCGCGGCCGTGCCGACCACGTCGACGCCGGGGATCGAGCCCAGCAGCACCGCCAGCCCGTCCCGGTAGACCGGGTGGTCGTCGGCCAGCAGCACGCGGATCGGCTCATCGGACACCTGTCGCCTCCAAACCTGTCTCCTCCAAGGCCGCCGTCTCCGAGGTCTGGGTCAGCGGCAGCCTCGCGCGGACCAGGGTGCCGCCCTCCGCGGGGCAGCTCACCTCGCAGTCGCCGCCCAGCTCGGCCGTGCGCTCGCGCAGCGACAGCATGCCGACCCCCGCGACGACGACCGGGCCGATGCCGCGCCCGTCGTCGCGGACCAGCACCTCCAGCGCGCCCTCGCGCACGCCGAGCGTGACGTCGCAGCGCCCCGCGCCGGAGTGCCGCATCACGTTGGCCAGCGCCTCGGACACGATACGGTACGCCGCCACCTCCACCGCGGCCGGCAGCGCGGCGAGCCCGTCTCCGGACACGGCCACGTGCGGCCCGGTGGAGCGCAGGCGGTCGGCCAGCTGCTCCAGGGCGCGCAGCAGGCCGAGCTCGTCGAGCGCCGGCGGGCGCAAATCGTGGACCAGGCGGCGGACGTCGGCCAGCACGGTGGCGACCTCGGCTGCGGTCTGCTCCAGGATGCGGTCCGACTCCGCGGGCGCGGACGCGGCGAGGTTGCGGGCGGTCTCGATGCGCAGCGCCACCGCGCCGAGGCTGGGGCCGAGCCCGTCGTGCAGGTCGCGCCGCAGCCTGCGGCGTTCCTCCTCGCGGGCGAGGACGAGCCGGGCGCGGATGCGCTGAAGGTCGGTGCTCAGCTCGCTGGCGCGCGCCGCCGCGGCGGCCTGCCGGACGAGGTCGCCGAGCAGCCGCTGGTCGCGTTCGGTCAGGTCGGCCCGGCACAGCACCAGGCGGCCCACCGCCTCGCCGCGGTAGGCGACGGGCAGCGACACCGACGGCCCGCGCGGCGAGCCGTGCTCGACCACCGACCGCACGCCGCCGGGCCGCTCGATCTCCACCCGCACGTACGGCAGGCGGAACGCCTCGGCCACCGTCGTGGCCAGCGCGCGGAGCTGGTCGTCCGGCTCGGTGGCGAGTTCGAGGCGCTCGGCGAGCGTGGAGACCGTGGCGTACGGGTCGTCGCGCGCCCCGCGGGCCAGCCGCCGCGCCGCCCGCCACAGCCAGGTGCGCAGCGGCGCGTAGGCCACCGCCACGATCGCCATCGCGGTCAGCGCCGATTCGCGTTCCCCGAGCACGCTTCCCGCCGCGGTGAACACCACGATGTCGATGACGACGGCGAGGACCGCGAGCACGCCGTACAGGAAGGTGGCCGGCAGCAGCCGGTCGATGTCGTACAGGCGGTACTTCGTCACCGCGACCAGCACCGCGCAGGAGGTGAGCCCGAGCGCGACGCAGAGCAGCATCGGCGGCAGGCCCGGCGGCGCCACGAGCGGCAGCAGCAGCACGAACATGTCCACCAGCGCCGCCCACGTCAGCCAGCGGATCTGCGCCCGCCGCTCCGGGTCCGCGGCGCGGTAGCGGTGCACCATGACCGCGAACGGCACCACCAGGCTCACCGGCACCGCGGCCTGGGCCACCCCGATCAGCGGCCGCCACACCTCGTACGGCAGGCCGACGCTGAGCAGGTCGAGGTCGAGCGCGGCGATCCCGGCGGGCAGCACGGCCGCCCAGTGACGGCTCAGCACGGCCATCGGCACGAGCAGCCAGACCACCGCCTGGAGCGCGGTCAGCCCGAGGCTGGCCAGCGACAGCCACCGCCATCCCCTCCTGGCGGGCAGGCGGCCGTCGGGGAACAGCAGGATCAGCAGCGGCAGCCCGACGAGCAGCATCGCCCCGAACCGGGCGTACAGCCAGTACGCGAGAGCCGCCCCAGGAGTCCCCGGTGAGCCGTAGACGGCGTGGAGCGCCCACGCGGCGGACAAGCCGTTCAGCCCCCACAGAACCCCGGACAGCACCAGCACCCAGGCGACCGGATGACGGGGCAGCCGCCGCAGCAGCAGCGCCCCGGGCACCACCTGGGCCAGCCCGGCCACGGCGTACGGCCAGCTCACCTCGTCCAGGTCGGCGCCCGGCGGGACGGCGACCCCGGCGTTGACCACGTCCAGGATGACCGTGCCGGCGGTGAGCGCGGCCACGAGGAGCGCCATCGCCATCGCCATGATCACGGGGAGGCGGGCGGTGCTCACCGGCGTCCCGGCCAGTCCGGTTTTCGTCATTCGAGGATTGTCGCCGGTTTTGTGTCCCGTTGTCCCGGGACACCGTGTCCCGGGACCTCACGTCCCGGGACGAGGCACGGCGAGGCGGTCAGCTGCCGGGCTTGCCCTCCAGGCCCGCCATGTAGGCACGGGCAACCGCGAGCGCCCCCGCGAGCGCCTCCTTGCCCGGCATGAGCCGGACCTTCGGCGAGTTGGTGGGCTCGTCTTCGCGATGTTGCTGCCCCGCGTAGTCCACCGCGACGACCAGCGCCCCCTTGCGGATCATCACCGTCGTGCTGCCGGCGAACACCACGCCCCGGCGGTAGGCCAGGTACTGGCTGTAGGCGGCGTCGCCCAGCCCCTTGATGTCGGCGAGCTTGTCCCAGTCCGCGTCGTTCGGGGAGAAGTCCTCCATGGACTTGCCGGAGCCGCGCCGGGCCGCGTAGAACGTCCTGGCCGCGCCGTCGTCGGGCGCGCCCGCCCGGTTGGTGAACCGGTGCGTGGTGATCAGCAGGCTGCGGATCTTCGTGACGCCGCCACCGGCGTCGATCTTGCGGTTGAGCCAGCGGCACTCGGTCTGCGCGTCCGAGCCCGTCGTGCTGCCCATGGCCCTGGTCTCGGCGCCCGGCACCAGCGCGCTCGCCGCCTTCCCCGCCGCCAGGCAGTCGGCGGGCATGGCCGCGAGCCGCGTCGGCGACGGCGTGGGGCCGGCGGACGGGAGCGTGGGCGTGGCCGAGGGGATCGTGAGCGGCTCGGCGAGCACGTCGGGGTGCTTCGCCTTCCACGCGGCCACGCCCTTGGCGATCTGACCGACGAGGCCGGTGACCTCGCGGATGGCGTTCTCCTCGGTGATCGACTGGACGGTCTTGTTGGTGAGGATCGCGGCGTCCTTGCGCTGCTGGTCCGCCTGGTACCTGACCTCGATGGTCATGTCACCGACCCGGGCCTGGGCCTGGCCGTAGGAGTACCACAGGACGGTGCCGGACCGGCGCCACACGTACTGGGCGAACGCGCCGTCGCCGATCCCCTGGATCTCCCTGACCTTGGAGGTGTACTCCTTGTCACCCTTCTTCGGGGTGGGTTTGGCGGTCTCGGCGAGCTTGGCGCCGCCGTGGTCGATCTCGAACGAGTTCTGCGCCATGGACCTGCCGGTCTTCGCGCCGTCGCCGCGGTGCTGCTCGACCTTGATCTCGATCTGGCGGCTGCGCCAGTAGTCGCCGTACGAGATGCGCAGGTTCACCCAGGTGCAGCCGAAGTTGATCGTGTAGTCGTTGGCCCGCGAGCTGCCGGTGATCTTCGCCTGGGGCACGAGCCGGTCGACCGTCTCCTTGGGCAGCATGGCGCACACGTCGGGGCCGGGCACGGGGCCCGCGTTCTGGTCGGAGGGCCTGGCCGCGGGCTCCTGTCCGGCGGACGTCCTGCCGTACACGAGGTAGGCGCCGCCGGCCCCGCCCGCCAGCAGGACCGCCACGCCGGCCGCCACGGCGGGCATCACCCAGGGGCGGCGCGCCTTCGGACGGCCGGGGGTGGGGGTGCCGCCGGTGGCGACGTCCAGGCCGACGGACGACGGCATGGTGACCGGCCCGCCGTCCCCGGCCGCCTGACCGTACCCGGGGCCATGAGCGTTCTGACCGTACGGGGTGCCCGGGGGTGCTGCGCCGTACGGACCGGACGGAGCTCCCTGGGAGGGGCCACCGTACGGGCCGGCGGGTGGTGGGGCGGAGGGACCGGTGGCCGGCCAGACGGGCGGCCCTGCCGGAGGGGCGGGCGGCGGTCCCGAGGGGGGCCCGGCGGGAGGCCCCGAGGGCGGCCCGGACGGAGAGGCGGAAGGCGGCGAGGGAGGAGGCCAGACCGGCGCCCCGAACGCGGGCCCGGACGGCGGCCCGGCGGGAGGTCCTGCTGAAGGACCTGCCGGTGCGCCGGCGGACGGGGGGACCGGGCGGCCCTCGTACGGCTCCGCCTGCGGCTCCCACGGAGTGAACGCGGCGGGCGCCGGGGACTGCTGGGGCGGCGGGAACCCCTGCGGCCCGGACGGCGGGAAATTCGGCGGCCCGGACGGCGGGAACCCTTGCGGCCCCGACTGCGGGAACCCAGGGGGCGGGGATCCGGGCTGCGGGGACGGGGGCCCGGGCCGGGAGGACGGAGGGCCGGCGGGTGGCTCGGACGGGCCGCCCGGCCCCGGGGCGGGGTTGTTCGGGGGCTCGTTCCGGCTACCGGCATTCACGAAGGACTCCTGGGGATTCGTCATGACATGCGACTGAACATGCTAGTAAAAGCGGAGATCCGGTACTCGCCGATCCACCGAGAGGGACGCACGGCACTCGCGAGACCGATGCCGGCTCGCCGGCTGCCGGGCCGCGGCGGGGTCACCCTCGGAGCGCCGCCGACACCGTGCGCGCGGCCGTGAGCGCCGTCTCCTTGCCGCCCCCCGCGTCCTTCATCGGCACGTCGCGCCGGCGCAGGGTCACCTGGCCCATGAGGTTGCTCAGGCGGAACAGCACGACGTCGTCGCTGATCCCCTCCTTCAGGGTGACACCGAACACGAACGAGGTCTGCGCGTACGCCGCCTCACCCACCCCCGTCACGTCCCGGCCGTCGCCGGTGACGGTGCGGAAGACGGTGCCCTTCGCGCCCGCCCTGCTGGCGCGCTCGCTGGCGTACTTGCGTTCGGCGATCCCGGGCCCACTGAGGTCGCCGGCCGGCCGCTCGGTCCAGAGCTGGACGGTGAGCGTGCGCGGCGAATCGGAATACCCCTCGAGCCTCCACTCGCACGTGCCTTGCCGGGTCGCCGTCCGCCTCACCGGCCCGCCCAGCCACTCGACGGCCCGGGCGTCAGAGACCAGCCCGCACGGGTCCGGCGCCGTCGCGAACCTCCCGGCCTCGGGCGTCCCCTTGAGCGCCGTGACCCCGTACCAGCCGGCCACGCCCACCAGCACGGCGGCCACGGCCGCCACCGGGGCGAGCCACCAACGGCGACGGCGGGCCGGTTCCGCGAGTGCGCTCAGCCGCTCGCGGACCACGCCCGCCGCCGGGCGCGTGGCCGGGTCCTTGGCGAGCATCGCCATGATGAGCCGGCCGAGCTCCGGGCCGGCCCGCTCGGGGAACGGGGGGTCGTGCAGCAGCACCGCCGCCGCGACGGCGGCCGGCATGGCCCGTTCGAACGGCGCCCTGCCCTCGGCCGCCACGTAGAGGGCCGCGCCCAGCGACCACAGGTCGGAGGCGGAGCCGGCCGCCTGCTGGTTCAGCCGTTCGGGCGCCATGTAGCCGAGCGAGCCGCCGCCCGAGGTGGGGCCGGTCCCGTCCTGGCCGTGCAGAGGCACGGCGATGCCGAAGTCGGTGAGCATGGCCGAGCCGTCGGCGTCTAGCAGGATGTTGGCCGGCTTGACGTCGTGGTGGAGCATGCCGTTCATGTGCGCGGTCTCCAGCGCCGACAGCACCCGCAGCCCGACGCGGGCCACCTCCTCGGGCGGCAGCGGTCCCCGCTCCTTGACCACCTTGTCCAGCGAGCGCCCGGTGACCAGGTCCATGATGATCCACGGCTGGTCGCCTTCCAGCACCACGTCGTGGACCATGACGATCGCCGGGTCGCGCAGCCGCCCGGCGGACCTGGCCTCGTGGATGGCGCGGTCGGCGAACGCGGCCCGCTCTGGCGGGGTCAGGCCCGGCGGCACGCGGACCTGCTTGACCGCCACCTGCCGGTCGAGCATCTCGTCGACCGCCCGCCAGACCGTGCCCGCGCCGCCCTCGCCGAGCCGCTCGATCAGGCGGTAGCGGCCGGCCAGCCGGTAGGCGTCAGCCCGCACGGCGCAACTCCTGCTCGGTGGCCCGCGCCGCGTCGAGCGCGGTGCGCTTGATGTCGTCGTCGGTGGGCCGTTCGCCCAGCGCGGTGTACTCGACCCGCACCACGAGGTTGGCCAGCCGGAAGTAGACGTGGGCGCTGTGCATCCGGCCCGTCGGCCCCTTCAGCTCGTAGCCGAACGCCTCCTCCCCGACCCCCGTCACGACGTGGACGGGGGTGAGGGTGGCCTTGTTGGTGCCCGGCGCGCCGACCTCCGGCCACGTCCAGTGGATAGCCGGCCACCTACCCCGTTTGACCTTCTGGTTCTCGAACAGGGTGCGCGCCGAGGCCCGGGTCATCGACCATGGGTCGGCCGTGTCGGAGTCCTTCTGGAGCTGGAGACCGATCCCGGTCTTCGGGATGGTCCAGCCGCAGGTGGGTCCTTCGTTGTCGGAGCTCCGCCGACCGGCCGGGGCCTCCCGGACCCGCAGGAGCCGGGCCACGTCCTCGCCCGGCAGCACCGAGCACGCGTCCATCGGCACGGTGAACGCCTCGGGGAGGCCGTCTGCCTGCTGACGTACCAGGAGGAAGACGCCCGTGCCCGCGACGGCGAGCGCGGCCACGGCGGCCACGGCGCCCCGCACGAGGCCCTTGCTGGGGCGCCGCACCCGGCCGGGGGCGGTGATCTCGTGCGTGGTCGTCAGGCGGGGCGGCTGGCCGGCCGCGACCTGCCGGAGCGCGTCGCGGGCGGCGCGCGCGTCCGGCCTGGTGAACGGGTGGCGCGCGGTCAGCGCGGCGATCACCGGGCCGATGAGGCCGCCGACCTCGGGCGGCGGCGTGGTCAGCGTCGCGGTGATCCGCTCGCCCGCCGTGCCCCCGTACATCGGGCGGCCCTCGACCGCGTAGAACAGCGTGGCCCCGACCGACCACAGGTCGCTGGCCGGGCCGCCCGGGTCGCCGTCCAGCCGCTCCGGCGCGATGAACCCCGGCGAGCCGATCGTCAGCCCTTGCTCGGTGAGCGCGGCCTGCCCCTCCTGCCGGGCGATGCCGAAGTCGGTGAGGACCACCCGGCCCGTGTCCGTGATGAACACGTTGCCCGGCTTGACGTCGCGGTGCTGCAGCCCCTGCGCGTGGGCGGCGGCCAGCGCCTCCAGCAGGTCGGCGCCGATCCGCGCCGCGTGCTCCTGCGGCATAGGGCCGTGCCGCTTGACCACGTCGGACAGGCTGCCGCCCCGCAGCAGCTCCATGACCAGCCACGGGCGGCCGTACTCGACGATGACGTCGTGCAGCGCCACGATGCCGGGGTGGCGCAGCCGGGCGGTGGCCTGCGCCTCGCGCACGGCACGGGTGACCAGCTCGTTCCGCTCCGAGGCGGGCAGTCCCTCGGGCAGCGTGAGCTCCTTGACCGCCACCTCGCGGTCGAGCATCTCGTCCCTGGCCAGCCACACCTTTCCCATGCCTCCGGCGCCGAGCGGGCGGATCAGGGAGTAGCGGCCGGCGAGTCTTCCGCCAGACATACCCGGAAGACTAACTAATGATCATGATGGACGGATATTCGTCGGGCGGACGCACAACTGTCGGTGGCCGACTCTATGGTCTTGGATCGTGGACGCGGTACAAGGCACTCTCGACGAGCTCGGCACCCCGCTGAGTGACGTCACGTTCGTCGTGTTCGACCTGGAGACGACCGGCGGCTCGCCGGCCGAGGACCGGATCACCGAGATCGGCGCGGTCAAGGTGCGGGCCGGCGAGGTGCTGGGCGAGTTCTCCACGCTGGTCGACCCGGGCAGCCCGATCCCGCCGTTCATCTCGGTGCTGACCGGCATCACCGACGCCATGGTCGTGGCCGCGCCGCGCATCGAGGCGGTGCTGCCGAGCTTCCTCGAGTTCATCCAGGGCGCCACGCTGGTCGCGCACAACGCGGGCTTCGACACCCGCTTCGTCAAGGCGGCCTGCGCCGCCCACGGCTACCCTCCGCCGGCCAACCCGGTCGTCGACACCGTCGACCTGGCCCGGCGGGTGCTGACCCGCGACGAGACGCCCAACGCCAAGCTGGCCACGCTGGCCCGGTTCTTCCGCAGCCCCGCCGATCCGTGCCACCGCGCCCTGCAGGACGCCAGGGCCACCGTGCACGTCCTCCACGGGCTGATCGAGCGGGCGGGATCGTTCCAGGTCCACACGCTGGAGGAGCTGAAGTCGTTCGTCCGCGCCCCCACCCCCGAGCAGCAGCGCAAGCGCCACCTCGCCGAGTCGGTGCCCCACTCCCCCGGCGTCTACCTGTTCGAGGACGAGCGCGGCGAGGTGCTCTACATCGGCAAGAGCACCAACCTGCGCAACCGCGTGCGCTCCTACTTCACCGCCAGCGAGACCCGGCCCCGCATCCGCGAGATGATCGGCATCGCCGAACGGGTCCGCCACATCGTGTGCGCCACGGCGTTAGAGGCCGAGGTGCGGGAGCTGCGCCTCATCGGCGGCGCCAAGCCCCGCTACAACCGCCGTTCCCGCTTCCCCGAGAAGGTCGTCTGGCTCAAGCTCACCCAGGAACCGTTCCCCCGGCTGTCGATCGTGCGCGAGCTCAAGGACGACGGCGCCGCCTACCTCGGCCCGTTCGGCAGCAACCGCTCCGCCGACGACGCCCGCCTCGCCCTGCACGAGGCGGTGCCGCTGCGCCAGTGCACCCAGCCGATGACGCTGCGCACCCGGCGGGCGGCGTGCGTGCTGCTGGAGATGGGCCGCTGCGGCGCGCCCTGCGAGGGGCGGCAGAGCCAGCCCGAGTACGCCCTGCACGCCGAGGCGGCCCGCCGCGCCATGACGCTCGACGCCTCCCCCGTCCTCGCCGCCGTGACCGCCCGCATGGAGCGGCTGTCGGCCGAGCAGCGCTACGAGGAGGCGTCGGTCGACCGCGACCGGCTGGCCGCGTTCGTCCGCACCGCCGCGCGCATGCAGCGCCTGTCCGCGATCACGCGCATCCCGCAGCTCATCGCCGCCAGCCCCGCCTTCGACGGCGGCTGGGACATCCACGTCATCCGGTACGGCCGGCTCGCGGCGGCCGGGGTCATGCCGCGCGGCGCCCACCCCGTGCCGTTCGTCGAGTCGCTGGCGTCCCGCGCCGAGACCGTCCTGCCGGGGGCGGGGCCGGTCCACGCGGCCAGCGCCGAGGAGACGGAGTGCATCCTGCGCTGGCTGGAGTCGCCGGGGGTGCGGCTGGTGGAGGTCGACGGCGACTGGGCGCTGCCGATCCACGGGGCGGCCCGCCACAAGGCCCGCATCGAGCTCGCCTACCGCCCCCTCACCGCCGACCGCTCCCACGCCCGCGAGGGACGGCCCCTGCGGTGACCCGATAGAGTTGGGCCATGGTCACGGCTATCGTTCACATCAACGCCGAGGTGGACCGGATCCCGGAGGTCGCCCAGACGATCGCCGAGATCGACGGCGTCAGCGAGGTCTACTCCATCACCGGCGAGTACGACCTGCTGGCCATGGTGCGGGTGGCCGCCTACGAGGAGATCGCCGAGGTGGTCCCGGGCCGCATCAACAAGGTCGCGGGCGTCCTGCACACCGAGACCCACATCGCGTTCCGGGCCTACTCCAAGCACGACCTGGACGCCGCCTTCTCGATCGGCTTCACCGAGTCCGACTGATCCGCCGGCCTCACTGATCCCACCGGGCGGCCCACCCGACCGGGGCCGCCCTTCCGCGCTGCACGCCCGCTGTGCCTTCCTCTTCCGCGCTGCCCGCCGCCGCGCCCTTCCGCTTCTGCGCTGTCCGCGGACGGGCTATCCGCCTCTGCGCTGCCCGCCGCCGCGTTGTCCGCTCTGCGCCGCCCTCTTTCGTGCTGCTGCGCCACCCGTGCCTCGTGGCTGCGCGCGCCACCCGCGCGTCGTAGCCGCCGGCGCCACCCGTGCGTCGTACCGAGCGCGCGCCGCCCCTTGGCCCCTCCTTGCCGTCCCCGGCCGCCACGGCGGGGAGGAGACAGCGGGGGAAACGGCGCGGGCCCGGACGGCTGGTGCCGTCCGGGCCCGGGCTGGGCCGCCGGTCCACGCGGGACCGGCGGCGGATGGATCAGTGGGTCAGCGAGCGATCCTCGCCCGGCTCGATCGCGGCGTGCTCGTCCTCGTGGCCGTCGCCGTGGCCGTGACCGTGGCCCTCGTCCAGAGCGATCTTCTCGCCACCGTACGCGCGGGACATGCGGGCCCGGAGCTTGCCGAGCGGACCGCGCATGCCCTTCGGCGGGATGCCGGCGCCGTCCGCCTCGACGGGCAGCATCCGCACCGCCTCCTTGCCGCGCACGTGAGCCTCGATGTCGTCCGCCGGAGGCGTGTGGATCTCGATGAACTCACCGTGCGGCAGCCGCTTGATGACGCCCGACTCGACGCCGTGCGAGACGACGGCCGCGTCGGAGCGCTGCAGGCCGAGGCAGATGCGGTAGGTGATGACGTACGCCAGCGCCGGCAGCACGAACACCAGCACCCGGCCGGCGTACGTCGTCCAGTTGAGCGAGATCTGGAAGTTCGCCGAGAGCTCGTCGTTGGCGCCGAGCAGCCAGAGCACACCGTAGAACACGATGGCCGCCATGCCGATCGAGGTGCGGTGCGGGTTGTTGCGCGGGCGGTCGGCGACGTGGTGCTCGCGGTGGTCGCCCGTGATCCAGCGTTCGAGGAACGGGTACAGCGCGAGACCCGTCATGACCAGGCCCAGCGGCACGAGCGCCGGGATGATCACGCTCAGCGGCAGCGTGCCCGCGTGGGACGTGCCGAAGAGGTTGATCTCCCACGACGGCATGAGCCGCAGCGAGCCCTCCAGGAAGCCCATGTACCAGTCGGGCTGCGAACCCGCCGAGATGTCCGCCGGCGTGTACGGGCCGAACAGCCAGATCGGGTTGATCTGGGTGAACGTCGCCAGCCCGGCGACCACCGCGAACGTGAACAGCGTGTACGCGCCCGCCTTGGCCATGAAGGCCGGGTAGAACGGCGCGCCCACCACGTTCTGGTTGGTGCGGCCCTTTCCGGGCATCTGCGTGTGCTTCTGCACCCACATGAGCACCAGGTGGGCCGACACGAGCGCCAGGATGAGGCCCGGGATGAGCAGGATGTGCAGCGAGTAGAACCGGGAGATGATGTCCTCGCCGGGGTACTCGCCGCCGAACAGGAAGAACGTGATGTACGTGCCGACCAGCGGCAGCGAGATCGCCACGCCCTCGGTGATCCGCAGACCGGCGCCGGAGAGCAGGTCGTCGGGCAGGGAGTAGCCGGTGAGGCCCTCGACCAGCGCCAGCGTCAGCAGCAGGACACCGATCAGCCAGTTGAGCTCGCGGGGCTTGCGGTAGGCGCCGGTGAAGAACACCCGGAGCATGTGCACCATCATGCCGGACACGAACAGCAGGGCCGCCCAGTGGTGCATCTGCCGCATGAGCAGGCCGCCGCGCACGTCGAAGCTGATCTCCAGCGACGACGCGTACGCCTCGGACATCATGACGCCCTTGAGCGGGGCGTACGAGCCGTTGTAGGCGATCTCCCCCATGCTGGGCTTGAACCAGAGCGTCAGGAACGTACCGGTCAGCAGCAGGAGGATGAACGCGTAGAGGGCGATCTCACCGAGCAGGAACGACCAGTGGTCGGGGAAGACCTTCCGCAGGTTGCGCTTGAGGAAGTTGGCCGCGCCGATGCGCTCGTCGATGAAGTTCGACGGACCGGCGATGCCCTTGGGAACCGCTGTCAGGTCGCTGCTCATGCGTGACCTCCCTTGGACCTGGCCTCGGCCTCGGCGTCGCCGCGCTCCCAGTAGCTGGGACCGACGGGGACGTCGAAGTCGCCCTTGGCGATGAGGTAGCCCTGATCGTCGACCGTGATCGGCAGCTGCGGCAGCGGCCGCGCGGCCGGGCCGAAGATGACCTTGGCACCGTCGGCGGCGTCGAACGTCGACTGGTGGCAGGGGCACAGGATGTGGTGGGTGGTCTGCTCGTACAGGGCCGCGGGGCAGCCCACATGCGTGCAGATCTTGGAGTAGGCCACGATGCCGTCGTGCGTCCAGTTGACGTTGGTGCCCGACTTGATCTCTTCCGGACGGAACTTGATCAGGATCAGCGTGGCCTTGGCGAGGGCGTTGAGGTCGTGCTGGTAGCCCTCGGGAACGACCGAGAGGATGCCGCCCGGCGAGTTGAAGTCGGCCGCGCGGATCGGCTGGCCGGTGCCCTCGACGACGAGGCGCAGCGGCTTGCCCTCCTTGGTCTTCTCGCCCCAGACGGTGTGGCGGAGCGTCTCGTTGAACTTCGCGCCCGGCATCTTCGAGTTGTCGAGGTCGCGAAGGAGGACCAGCGGGACCAGGCCGAGCGGCGCCGCCGCGAGCAGCAGGGTGCGGCGCAGCAGCGGGCGCTTGACGAGCCCGCTCTCCTTGGCGCCCTGGAGGAAGGTCTCGGCGACCACCTCGCGGCTGTCCTCGTCGGAGGCCATCGTGTGGCGCTCCTGGATGAGGGAGTACTTCGGCATGATCATGCGGACCCAGACCACGATGCCGACGGCCAGCCCCAGCAACGCGAGCGTGAGGCTGCCTCCCAGCGCGAGGTTGGAGACCGCGGTCTTCTCCGGGCTGCCCACCTGGAACACCACGTAGGAGATGATGAACGCGATCGCCGCGAGGAAGGTGATCGTGAAGCACAGCGCCACGATCTTCTCGGCCTTGCGGGCCTTGGTCTCATCCTGGTACGTGACGCCGGCGACCTCCGCGTCGCGTCGGGCCGGCTCCCCGTCGCCGAGCATCGAGGTGCCCGGGGCGGGGGTGCCGATGACGCGCTTGGGCACGCGCTCGTCCGGCTGCTCGATCTCGTGCTCGATGTCTGTCATGACTTCTGTCGCTTCTTCGCGGTGATCCAGATGGAGGCGAGTACGAGGGCGGTGATGCCCACGATCCAACCTACGAGACCCTCGGTCACGGGGCCAATACGGCCCAGGCCGAAGCCTCCCGGGTCCTTCTGCTCGCGGACCTGGATGATGTAGGCGATCATGCTGCGCTTCTCTTCGGGCGTGATCGTGGTGTCGTTGAACACCGGCATGGCCTGCGGGCCGGTGACCATCGCCTCGTAGATCTGCTCGGGGGTGGCCTGGTTGAGGTTGGGCGCGTACTTGCCCTGCGTGAGCGCGCCGCCCGCGCCCGCCCAGTTGTGGCACTGGATGCAGTTGGCGCGGAAGAGCTCACCACCCTTGCCGGCGTCGCCGAGCGCGGGGTCGACCTGCTCCTTGCCGGGCACCTGCGGGCCGCCGCCGAGCGACTGCACGTAGGCGCCGATCTGACGGATCTTGTCCGGCGTCACCCAGCCGGCGAGCGGCTTGCGCGGCACCTGGGCGCCGGGGTTGGACGCCGGCATGCGGCCGGTGCTCATCTGGAAGTCGACGGCCGCCGCGCCCACGCCGATCAGCGTCGGGCCGGTCGAGGTTCCCTGCGCGTTCATGCCGTGGCAGCTGGCGCAGTGAACCTCGAACAGGCTCTTGCCCGCGGCGACGTCGTCAAGCTTGCCCGAGGCGAGAGCCGCGTCGGCGGGCCGGCTGGCCTGCACGAAGGCGGTGTATACCATCCCGACCAGCGCCAACGCCAAAATCAGGACGGCGTATCTCGCGAGGGGATGCCGCCGCCAAGCGGTGATCCTAGTCACAGAGATCCCGTTCCTTAACGAATGATGTAGATGGTCGCGAAAAGACCGATCCAGACGACGTCGACGAAGTGCCAGTAGTAGGACACGACGATGGCGCTGGTGGCCTGCTCATGCGTGAAGCGCTTCGCGGCGTACGTGCGTCCCAGCATGAACAGGAACGCGATCAGGCCACCGGTCACGTGCAGGCCGTGGAAGCCCGTCGTGAGGTAGAACACCGACGTGTATGCGTTGGCGGACAGGGTGGCTCCCTCGCTCGCCAGCTCGCTGTACTCGTACAGCTGACCGGCGACGAAGACGGCGCCCATCAGGAAGCTGACGATGTACCAGAAGCGGAGCTTGCCGACCTGTCCCTTCTCAGCGGCCCACACGCCGAGCTGGCACGTCACACTCGACAGCACCAGGATGATCGTGTTGACCGTCGCGAACGGGATGTTCAGGTGAGCGCCTTCTTCGGCGGTCGCGCCCTTCGGCAGGAGCGCAGGCCCCCATTCGAGGCCGTGGCCCTCGCTCACCGACCGGATGGTGAAGTACATCGCGAACAGCGCCGCGAAGAACATGAGCTCGGAGGACAGCCACACGATGGTCCCGACGCTGACCAGGTTCGGTCTGCGCGCCGGGTGTGCTGTCGTCGTCGAAGTTATTGCGGATGCTGTCGCCACGGGCAGCATTATTGCGGCTCCGGGTGTCGGTCCGGCGCACGACCCCCCGTTAGGAGGGGTCCGGAGACCCTCAAGCTGGGATAATTCCTGCAAATCACGCGCCTGGGACGGCGGCCTGGGATTGCACGCCGCCGCACCGGTACGATCCCAGGTGACCCTATACCGCTTCGACCGATAGCGAGCGCGACCGTGAGCACCGACGACACCATGAAGGTCCTCGTCTACAGCGACGACGCCACCACCCGCGAGGAGGTGCGGCAGGCGCTCGGCCGCCGTCCGGCCGCCGACGTGCCCTTCGTGGAGATCGTCGAGTGCGCCACCGAGCCGAAGGCCCACCAGTGGCTCGGCTCCGGCGAGATCGACGTCGCCGTGCTCGACGGCGAGACCCAGCCGGCCGGCGGCATGGGCGTGTGCCGTCAGGCCAAGGACGAGGTCTACGACTGCCCGCCGGTCTGCCTGATCATCGCCCGGCGCGACGACCGCTGGCTGGCCGAGTGGTCGAAGGCCGACGCCGTCGTCCCGCAGCCGCTGGAGCCCCTGGTGCTGGCCGACACCGTGGCCGACCTCATGCGCCGCCGTTCCTCGACCCGACTCAACGCTAAGTAGGTGCCGACCGTGGATGCCCGGACCACCTGGCCCGCCCTGCTGTCGGCGCTCCTCGCCGGCGAGCACCTCACCGCCGACGAGACCGCGTGGGCGATGCGAGAGATCATGTCGGGCTCCGCGACGTCCGCGCAGATCGCCGGTTTCGCCGTCGCGTTGCGCGCCAAGGGCGAGACCGTGGCCGAGGTGGCGGGCCTGGCCCGCACCATGCTGGAGCTGGCCACGCCGCTGAGCGTGGAGGGGCCCGTGGTCGACGTGGTCGGCACCGGCGGCGACCGCGCCCACACGGTCAACGTCTCGACGATGGCGGCGATCGTGGCCGCCGCGGCGGGCGCCCGGGTCGTCAAGCACGGCAACCGCGCGGCCTCGTCCTCGTGCGGCGCGGCCGACGTCCTGGAGCACCTCGGCATCCGGCTCGACCTCACGCCCGAGCAGACCGCCCGGGTCGCCCGGGAGGCGGGCATCGCGTTCTGCTTCGCGCCCGTCTACCACCCGGCGCTGCGCTTCGCCGGGCCGCCGCGCAAGGAGATCGGCGTCCCGACGGTCTTCAACTTCCTCGGCCCGCTCACCAACCCCGCCCGGCCCGCCGCCCAGGCGATCGGCGTCTACGACGCGGGCATGCTGCCGGTGCTCGCGGGCGTCTTCGCCGAGCGCGGTGTGTCGGCGCTGGTCTTCCGCGGCGACGACGGCCTCGACGAGCTGACGATCTCCACCACCTCGACGGTGTGGACGGTCCGCGACGGGGCCGCCACGCAGACCGTGTTCGACCCGGCCGTGCTGGGCATCCCGCGCGCCGACGCGGGCGCGCTGCGGGGCGGCGACGTGGCCTTCAACGCCCAGGCGGTGCGTGACCTGGTCGGCGGGGCGACGGGGCCGGTGCGCGACGCGGTGCTGCTCAACGCCGCCGCCGCGCTGGTCGCGCTCGACGGCCCGGGCGACGACCTCGACTCCGCCATGATCGACGCCTACGCGCGGGCGACGCAGGCGGTCGACTCCGGCCGCGCCGCCACGACCCTCGACCGCTGGATCAAGGTCAGCGGCGCCGCCTGACGGCACCGCCCAGGGCCTCGCTCACCTTCGCGCGGGCCGCGCCGTGTCCCGCCCGGACACGACGCGGCCCGTCGCCTTGTGCGGCCTTACGTGCTGCTCAGGCCGGGGCCCGTACGCGGACCGCCTGTACGGGCCCTGCACGGCCCACAGCCCGTCGTACACCGAGCCCCGCATCCGGAGTGCAGGAGCCGTCACAGAGCGCCAGGAAGCCCTCTGACGGGCCGGGAGGCGGCGTCCAGGTCAGGCAGGCGGCATCCCGGGCCGGGAGGCGACGTCCGGGTCAGAACGTCGCCGTGGGCCCGTCCTTCAGGGAGCTCCACTTCAGCCATTCCTTCCAGTTCTCCTGCCAGTGGCCCCAGCCGTTCGTGGGCTCCAGCACCCGAGGCGACCCCGTGATGATGATCGGGTCGCCGATCAGGGTGTTGTCGATGAACCACTTGGCGTTCGCCGGACTGACGTTCACGCACCCGTGGCTGACGTTGGAGTTGCCCTGCGCCCCCACCGACCAGGGCGCGCTGTGCACGTACTCGCCGCTGTTGGAGATCCGGACGGTGTTGTAGACCGTGAGCTGGTAGTAGCCGGGCTGGCCGGGGCCGATGCCGGGCGAGGTCATGACCGTCACGGCCTCCCGGGACATGGCCAGGTGGATGCCGGAGGTCGTGTAGTACTTCCACGCGCCGCCCTGCCCCGCGCTCATCGGCATGGTGCGGATGACCTTGCCGTCGCGCCTGACGGTCAGGACGTGGTTCTGCGTGCTGCCGCGGGTGATCTGCTCCCTGCCGATGCGGAAGTCGAGCCGCACGTCACGCTTGCCGTACAGGCCCTCGCCGCCGCGCACGCCGGCCAGGCTGGCCTCGACGCGCACCTTGGTGCGGGCGGGCCAGTACGCGTCGGGCCGGAAGTCGACGTGCCGGTCGTCGAACCAGTGCCACGCGCCGTGGACGGGCTTCGAGCTCTGCACGGTGAGGTTGCGCTCGACGGCGACCCGGTCGGTGATCGGCTTGTCAAAAGTGATCATGATGGGCATGCCGACGCCGACGGTGAGCCCCGTGTCGTTGCTGTTGGGGGTGATGTACTCGATGTCGAAGGTGTCCCTCGCCTTGACCGTGGTGAAGGTGCTGGTGGTCTCCTTGCGCCTGCCGTCGGCGTTCACGGCGACGGTCCGCACCGTGTAGGTGGTGCCGGGCCGGGCGGTCCGGTTGCTGCGCCAGCGGGTGCCGTCGTCGCTGATGACCCCGGGCAGGCGGCCCTGGTCGCTGGTGACGTTGACGTTCTTGAGCGTTCCGGCGTCCGCGGCGACGACGACGGTCTCGTCGGTCGGCACGTTGCCGGCGCGGTCGCGGGGAGTGACGGCCACGGAGACGTCCGGGGCCGCGGCGGGCTTGGCGGTCTGCCTGGTCGCGGTGGTGGCGGTGCACGCCGTCAGCAGCGACAGAGCGAGTAGAGCGGCCGATCCATGCGCGAGGTGCCCCACGAGTACTCCCCCGTCCCGTTCGGTCCCTTCACCTCTTGTCTTACCCTGCGTGATGGATTGACCACTTCCGTGACGTGGTAAAGATCATCAAAAAGCGGGCGCCCTCTCCCAAAGGAGGACGCCCGCTCAGACAGCTCGGGTCAGACGACGCGGATCAGTGCGAGAAATTGCCCCGGTAGTACTGGAACACGAACCCGATCATGGCCATGATCACCAGGAAGACCCCGATGATGAACATCCACAGGCCGATGACGAACCCGGCGAAGGCGAAGGCCGCGGCCAGGCAGAGGAACAGCGGCCACCAGCTGCTCGGGCTGAAGAACCCGATCTCACCGGCGCCGTCGCTGATGTCGGCCTGCTTGTTGTCCTCCGGCTGGGCGCCGATGCGCCGCGCGGTGAACATCAGGTAGTAGCCGATCATGAAGGCGAAGCCCACCGAGATGGCCATGGCGGTGGTGCCGACCGGCTCACCCCTGCCCGTCTCGGCCTTCGTCCAGAACCAGTACGCGACGTCGACGCCGGCGAAGAACAGGCCGCACAGCAGGAACAGCCAACCCTGGACCTTCATCAGGCCTCGACCTCCTGGGCGGACTTGGCGGACGTGTGGGGGTAGTGCAGGTCGAACGCCGGACGCTCCGACCGGATGCGCGGCAGCGAGGTGAAGTTGTGCCGCGGCGGCGGGCAGGAGGTCGCCCATTCGAGCGAGCCGCCGAAGCCCCACGGGTCGTCGACGGTGACCTTGGGCGCGGTGCGCCAGGTCTTCCACACGTTGTAGAAGAACGGCAGCGTGGACGCGCCGAGCACGAAGGCGCCCACCGACGAGAGCATGTTGAGGTCGGTGAAGCCGTCGGCCGCGCTGTAGTCGGCGTAGCGGCGCGGGAAGCCCACCACGCCCAGCCAGTGCTGCACGAGGAACGTCGTGTGGAAGCCGATGAACAGCAGCCAGAAGTGCACCTTGCCGAGCCGGTCGTCGAGCATCTTGCCGGTGAACTTCGGCCACCAGAAGTAGAAGCCGGCGAACATCGCGAAGACGACGGTGCCGAACACCACGTAGTGGAAGTGGGCCACCACGAAGTAGGTGTCGCTGATGTGGAAGTCCAGCGGGGGCGAGGCGAGGATGACGCCCGTCAGGCCGCCGAGGAGGAAGGTGATGAGGAAGCCGATCGAGAACAGCATCGGCGACTCGAAGCTCAGGTGGCCCCGCCACATCGTGCCGATCCAGTTGAAGAACTTCACGCCCGTCGGCACCGCGATGAGGAACGTCATGAACGAGAAGAACGGCAGCAGGACCTGTCCGGTCGGGAACATGTGGTGCGCCCAGACCGTGATGGACAGACCGGCGATCGCGATGGTGGCACCGACCAGGCTGATGTAACCGAAGATCGGCTTGCGGCTGAAGACCGGCAGGATCTCCGTCACGATGCCGAAGAACGGCAGCGCGATGATGTACACCTCGGGGTGGCCGAAGAACCAGAACAGGTGCTGCCACAGGATCGGCCCGGAGTTGGCCGCGTCGAAGATGTGGGTGCCGAGCTTGCGGTCGGCCTCCAGGGCGAGCAGCGCGGCGGCCAGCACCGGGAACGCCATGAGCACCAGCATGCTGGTGAGCAGGATGTTCCAGGTGAAGATCGGCATGCGGAACATCGTCATGCCGGGCGCGCGCATGCAGATGATCGTGGTGATGAAGTTGACCGCGCCGAGGATGGTGCCCAGACCGGACAGCGCCAGGCCCATGATCCACAGGTCACCGCCCATGCCGGGCGAGTAGATCGCGCTGGACAGCGGGGCGTAGCCGAACCAGCCGAAGGAGGCGGCGCCGTTGGGGGTGAAGAAGCCCGACACGGCGATGGTGCTGCCGAACAGGTAGAGCCAGTAGCTCACCATGTTGAGGCGCGGGAACGCGACGTCGGGGGCGCCGATCTGCAGCGGCATCAGCTCGTTGGCGAAGCCGGCGAACAGCGGCGTCGCGAACATCAGCAGCATGATCGTGCCGTGCATGGTGAACAGCTGGTTGAACTGCTCGTTGCTGGTGAACTGCAGGCCCGGCTGTGCCAGCTCCGCCCGCATCACCAGCGCCATGACGCCGCCGATGAGGAAGAAGACGAACGACGTGATCAGGTACAGATGACCGATGATCTTGTGGTCGGTGGAGGACAGCCACTTGGCGATGATCCGGCCCTTGGGTGTGGGCCTGGCCGTCGTCCGGAGGGGCTCTTGGATGGCGGTCACTGGGCGCTCCCAGACTGGGTCGCGATGTACTTGTCGTACTCGTCCTGGGGAACGAGCTTGACACTGAACAGCATGCGGCTGTGGTCGACGCCGCACAGCTCGGCGCACCGGCCGGCGTAGGTGCCGGGCTTGTCGAGCGTGGTGATCTCGAACTTCCGGCCCCTGTCGTTCTCCTGCAGGCCGGGGATCACGTCACGCTTGAAGAGGAACTCCGGCACCCAGAACGAGTGGATGACGTCCGGGGAGCTCAGGTCGAACTCCACCCGCTTCTTCACCGGCAGGACGAGCTGGGGACCCTGGTGGTAGTCGCTCACCGGAGTGCCCGTGACGGGCTTGAGCGTCTTGCCGCCGACGGTCGTGGTGAAGCGCCAGCTCCACTGGAACGCCTCGACCTTGACCCGCACGTCCGGCTTGCCGGACAGGGCGTCGATCTCGCGGGTGTCACGGGCGGTGAAGAAGAAGAACACCGACACCATGACGAGCGGGACCAGGGTGTAGAAGATCTCGATCGGCAGGTTGTAACGCACCTGCGGAGGCAGCTCCGCCTTGGCCCGTCGCCGCGTGTGGAAGAGGCACGCCCAGACGATCAGGAAGATGACGACGGCACCCGTGGCGAGCGCGGCGATCCAGGCACCGTTCCACAGATTGGTGATGGTGTCACCCTGGGTGGTGATGCTCGTCGGAAGGAGGCCACGAGACCAGTCGGCCTTGGGCACGTCATTAGCACACGCCGTCACGGTGGCCAGCAGCAACGCCAAAGCGGCGGCGCGCGGCACCCCGCGCCGGGCCAACGAACGCCGTGTCGAACGGCGAGTCGGACTCACGGATCGCCTACCCCACAGATGAAGCCCAAGAGTCACTCTTGGGCGCTCGTATTTCCAAATGCACAGCTGATTGCAGACACATTAGCGTGCAAGGGCCCCGCCCTCCCGCGCGGCCCCTCGAATGGCGCGCCCCTGGCGGGGCCCGTCCTCCTCCGGCCGGGAGACGGCCGCGCGGCCGGGAGCCGGCCGCGAGCGGGTTCGCACGGGTGGGACGATGGTCTCGTGGCGTACTTCGACGCGGCCTCGACCGAGCCCCTCCACCCCCGGGCGCGCGAGGCGCTCCTGGAGGCGATCGACGTCGGCTGGGCCGACCCCGCGAGGCCGTACACCCAGTCCCGCCGGGCGCATCTGCTGCTGGAGCAGGCGCGCTCGGAGGTGGCCGAGGTGCTGGGCGCGCGCCCCGACGAGGTGTCGTTCACCTCCTCGGGCACGCAGGCCGTGCATCTCGGCGCCCTCGGCACCCTACACGGCAGGCGCAGGGCCGGGCGCCACCTGGTGACGGGCGCGGTGGAGCACTCCAGCGTGCTCCACGCGGCCCAGCTGCACGAACGTGACGGTGGAACGGCCGAGACGGTCGGCGTGAGCCTGACCGGGCGGGTCGATCCGGCCGCCTTCGAGGCCGCCGTGGCGCGGGAGGGCGTCGCGCTGGCGTGCCTGCAGACCGCCAACCACGAGGTGGGCACGCTGCAGCCGGTGGCCGAGGCGGCCGAGGCGTGCCGGCGGCACGGGGTGCCGCTGCTGGTCGACGCGGCGCAGACGGCCGGCCGGCTGCCGGTGCCGGCGGGGTGGTCCGTGCTGACGGCAAGCGCGCACAAGTGGGGCGGCCCGGCCGGGGTGGGCGTGCTGGCCGTGCGCAAGGGCACGCGGTTCCGCTCGTTCCTGCCCGAGGACGAGCGCGAGCGCCGCCGCGTGCCGGGCTTCGAGAACGTGCCGGCGATCGTGGCCGCCGCCGCGGCGCTGCGCGCCATGGCGGAGGAGGCGCCGCAGGAGCAGCGGCGGCTGTCGGAGCTGGTCGGGCGGATCAGGGAGACCGTCCCGAAGGTCGTCCCGGATGTCGAGGTGATCGGTGAGCCGGTCGAGCGGGCGCCGCACATCGTGACGTTCTCCTGCCTGTACGTGGACGGCGAGGTGCTTCTCGGCGAACTCGACAAGGCGGGATTCGCGGTCTCGTCCGGGAGTTCCTGCACCGCTAGTACGCTTCCTCCATCGCATGTCCTGGAAGCGATGGGCGTGCTCACCCATGGGAACGTGCGGGTCTCCCTGCCCAGGGGCGCCACCGCGGACGAGGTCGACAGGTTCCTCGCCGTGCTGCCCGAGCTGGTGCGCCGGATCCGCCACGACGCAGGAGTCGCATGACCGAGGTCACCACGCCCGCACTGACGATCGACGCGCTCGGGAAGAAGTGCCCGATCCCGATCATCATGCTCGCCGAGCAGATCAACCACGTGCCGCTCAACTCCGTGGTGGCCGTCCTGGCCGACGACCCGGCCGCCTACACCGACGTGCCGGCCTGGTGCCGGCTCAAGTCGCACCGCCACGTCGGCTCGTACGAGCTGCCGGGCGGCGGCTGGGCGATCCACGTACGGCGCAACTACTGACCCCCATGTGGCTTGCCGGTCCATCTGGGTAGGGCCAGTGCGGACCAACGGCCCAGGAGTTACCCAAGGGGGAGAGATGACCGCAGGACACCCGCACGAGACCGCGCGCGACGTGATGAACCCGGGCGCCGAGTGCCTCCCGGCTCACGAGACGCTCGACCGGGCGGCGCAGCTCATGCGCAACGGCAACGTCGGGGCGCTGCCCGTCTGCGACTCCGAGGGGCACGTCATCGGGATCATCACCGACCGCGACATCGTCGTGAAGTGCATCGCGGAGGGGCGCGACCCCTCTCAGGTACGGGCGAGCGACCTCACGACGGGGCTGGTGTCGGTGACGCCCGACGCCCCGCTGGACGAGGCGTTGTCGCGCATGGAGGAGCACCAGATCAAGCGGTTGCCGGTGGTCGAGGGCGACCACGTGGTGGGCATGATCAGTGAGGCCGACCTGGCCAGGCACCTGCCGGACGCGCAGCTCGCCGAGTTCGTCCACCGCGTCTACGCGCGCAGCTGACCGAGTGGAACGGGACGTACGCGCGGAGGACCCGTGAGCCGGCGGTCACGCACGGCTCGCGGGTCCTCCGCGTTCGCGGCCCCTCGCGGGCCGCCTCTGAGGGTTACGGGTGGTGGCAGCGCACGTGGGCGGCCACCTCGGCGGCGGCGTCGGCCCCGTAGGCGGCGGCGAAGCGCTCCAGGAAGACCTTCTGGCCGAGCTCGTACTCCTGGCCGCCGACGTTCTCCAGCACGTGGGTGGCCGTCAGGTTGCCGATCTGGCCGCAACGCTCCAGCGACAGGCCCCAGGCGAGGCCGGCGAGGAAGCCGGCGCGGAAGGCGTCGCCGACGCCCGTCGGGTCGGCCTTGCCGAGCTCCGGGGCGGGGGCCACGTGGATGGACGGCTCGCCCTGGCGGTCGATGACCGCGCCCTTGGGGCCGAGCGTGGTGACGCGGACGCCGACGCGGGACAGGATCTCGTCGTCGGACCAGCCGGTCTTCTGCTCGATGAGCCCCTTCTCGTAGTCGTTGGAGAACAGGTAGGCGGCGCCGTCGACGAGGTCGCGGATCTGGTCGTCGGCCATACGGGCGAGCTGCTGCGACGGGTCGGCGGCGAACGGGATGCCGCGCTGGCGGCACTCGTCGGTGTGGCGCAGCATCGCGTCGGGGTCGTTGGGGCTGACCAGCACGAGGTCGAGCCCGCCCACGCGGGCGGCGACCGGCTGCAGCTCGATGAGGCGCGCCTCGGCCATCGCCCCGGTGTAGAAGGAGGCGATCTGGTTGTGGTGCTCGTCGGTGGTGCACAGGAAGCGCGCCGTGTGGCGGGTCTCGGAGACGTGCACCGAGCCGCAGTCGACGCCGTGGCGCTCCAGCCAGGAGTGGTAGTCGGCGAAGTCGTTGCCGACGGCGCCCACCAGGACCGGGCTGAGGCCAAGGCATCCCATGCCGAAGGCGATGTTCGCCGCGCACCCGCCGCGACGGATCTGCAGGTCGTCGACCAGGAACGAGAGCGACACCCGGTCGAGCTGTTCGGCGATGAGCTGGTCGCCGAAACTTCCGGGGAACGTCATCAGTTGGTCGGTCGCGATGGAGCCGGTGACGGCGATGCGCACGGGATTCTTCTTCCTCGTTGTCGGCAGGCCATGATTTGAGCCCCACGAGAATACGCGAAGGTCCCGCACGCACAAAGGCGAGCGGGACCGTGTCGGTGACGACCTGTCAGGCGACTAGTTGAAGGAGTCGCCGCACGCGCACGAACCGGTGGCGTTGGGGTTGTCGATGGTGAAGCCCTGCTTCTCGATCGTGTCGACGAAGTCGATGGCGGCTCCCATGAGGTACGGGGCGCTCATCCTGTCGGTCACGACGCTCACGCCGCCGAAGTCGGTGACCACGTCGCCGTCCATTTGGCGGTCGTCGAAGAAGAGCTGGTAGCGCAGGCCGGAGCAGCCGCCCGGCTGCACGGCCACGCGCAGCTGAAGACCTTCCTCGCCCTGCTGCTCGAGCAGGCTCTTGACCTTGGCGGCGGCCGCGTCAGTCAGGATCAGGCCCTGCGCTGTGGTCTCGCTGCTCTCAACCGTCATCTGCTGACTCCCTAACCCGGCTGTCTCTTTCTGACGTCCTACTCAGACGCTACCAACACCTGGGGTGTGCCCGGCATTCCCCTGCCTCTCCCTGGTTCTTCCGCCTCCCTACCCACCCGGGGACGCGACCATCGCGCGCCGTGTGCCATCATCGGTATCGTCAAACCGACGATAAGGGGGGATGGCGATGGCCACCCAGACTGGTCTGCCGCTCTTCGTCCTCGGCCAGAGCGCCGATCCGCACTCCGAGCGGGGGGTGGACTGCCCGGGCGAACTGCCGCCCGCCTCCGACCCCGGCCTGGTGGAACGGGCGCGCAAGGCGAAGGAGACGCTGGGCGACCGGCTGTTCGTGCTGGGCCACCACTACCAGCGCGACGAGGTCATCCAGTTCGCCGACGTGACGGGTGACTCCTTCAAGCTGGCGCGGCTGGCGGCCGCCCGGCCGGAGGCCGAGTACATCGTCTTCTGCGGCGTGCACTTCATGGCCGAGTCGGCCGACATCCTCACCTCCGACGCCCAGAAGGTGATCCTGCCCGACCTGGCCGCCGGGTGCTCGATGGCCGACATGGCCACGTTCGACCAGGTGGAGGAGTGCTGGGAGGCGCTGGAGGACGCGGGCCTGGCCGGCGACGTGATCCCCGTCACGTACATGAACTCCAGCGCCGACATCAAGGCGTTCTGCGGCCGCAACGGCGGCGCGGTCTGCACCTCCTCCAACGCGCGCCGCGCCCTGGAGTGGGCGTTCGATCAGCGCGGCAAGGTGCTGTTCCTGCCCGACCAGCACCTGGGCCGCAACACGGCCGTGCTGGAGATGGGCATGTCGCTGGACGACTGCGTGGTGTGGAACCCGCACCGCCCCGGCGGCGGGCTCACGCGCGAGCAGCTCGAGCGCGCCAAGATGATCCTCTGGAAGGGCCACTGCTCGGTGCACGGCCGTTTCACGGCCGAGTCGGTCGACGACGTACGGCGGCGCGTGCCGGGCGTGAACGTGCTGGTCCACCCGGAGTGCCGGCACGAGGTGGTGCTCAAGGCCGACCACGTCGGCTCCACCGAGCACATCATCAAGACGCTGGAGGAGGCGCCCGCCGGGTCGAGCTGGGCCGTCGGCACGGAGCTCAACCTGGTCAAGCGGCTCGCCGGGATGTTCCCCGACAAGAACGTCTCGTTCCTGGACCGGACGGTCTGCTACTGCTCGACCATGAACCGCATCGACCTGCCCCACCTGGTGTGGGCGCTGGAGTCGCTGACGCTGGGCGAGGTGGTCAACCAGATCACGGTGGACGAGGACACCGCGCACTGGGCGCGCGTGGCCCTCGACCGCATGCTGGCCCTGCCCTAGGTCTTCCTCGCGTGATCTACGCCGGCGGGTCGTCGGCGAAGGCGTAGACGACGCGCACGCCGACCGACAGGGTCTGGCGGCCGGGGCTGACCGACGAGCGGTCCTCGGCCGCCATGGCGGCGAACGCCATCGGCTGGGGGCCGCCGCGCGCGTCCTCGGCGACGGAGACGACCCGGCCGAGGGCCCGCCCGGCCAGCCGGGCGTACTGGGCGGCCTTGGCCGCGGCGTCGGCGAACGCGCGTTCCCGGGCCCGCGCCAGCGCCTCGGCCGGGTCGGACAGCTCGAAGAACACCCCGCCGAGCCGTGCCTCCTCCCCCACCCCGGCGACCGCGTCGATCATCCGGTCCGCCCGCGCCAGATCGCGCACCACGGCCTCGACCCCCTGTGCGGCGCGGTAGCCGGACACCTTGGGATACGCCTCGTACTCCGGGCCGAGGGACAGCTCGCTGGTGCGCAGGTCCTCGGCGGCTACCCCGGCCTCGCGCAGTGCGGCGTCCAGCCGCGCCGCGGCGGCCCTGACCTCGGCGAACGCCTGCGCGGCCGAGGCGCCGCGCGCCTCCACCCCCGCGCTCAGGCGCATGATGTCGGGCGTGGCCGACGCCGATCCCTCTCCGGCGACCGCGATCTGCTCGTGTTCGGTGGTCACGCGCACCCCTTCGTGGACGGGTCCGGTCTTTCGTGTGGACGTGGGTCGTGCCGATGAGCCGTCTCTCCGCTGCCCCATTCTGCGGACTGTCACTCCGGACGTCAGCCCTTGCGTTTCCGCCCCGCGTCCCGTACGGCGGCGACCAGGGCGGCGGGGTCACGGAGCAGGGCCCGGCGGGAGGTCCGGACCAGCTCGGCGCCCAGCGCCGTGGCCACCCGCCTGCCCGGGGCGCGCCGGCGGGTCGTGCTGACCACGGTGACCGGGACGGCGGGCATCGGCCGGCCGGCTCTCAGGAGACGCAGGCCGGCGGCCATGTCGCGGCGCGCCAGCCACTCCGCCGCGATCGCGGCCGCCGCGTGCCCTCGCCCGCATCCGCCGCCCTCGCCGGGGCCCCTCCGGCCGGGCCCGCATCCGCCCCACCCGCTCCCGCCGCCCCCGCGCTCTCCGGGTCGTGGCCGGGCGGGCGGGACGGGGCTGTGGAGCCGGTCCAGGGCCGGGGCG
>NZ_JBFAIA010000110.1:0-27450 GCF_040654455.1 Nonomuraea sp. NPDC050691 | reverse complement strand
CGCGTTCTCAGTTCCATGCTAGATCCTCGCGAGGTTCAACACGTTTCCTCAGCGCATAACGAGGGTAAACGCGGTGTCAGTCAGGGGGAGGCCGTTGAACCGCTAGGGGTGACACAGCGCCGACGCGAGCCTGCCGAGGTCGACGTGCAGGCGGGCGAAGAGGACTGTTCGGGTCACGAGGGCCAACTATACGTGCCCCGTAAGGGTGCGCCGTCTCAGGGTCCGTTCACCTTGCCGGCCGTCGCGGAGCGGTAGAAGTGCCCGGCCTCCATGCCTGGAGAGCCGTACAACTCCGGAACGGTGACGAAGGTGTAACCCTTCCCGCTGAGCTCTTTGAGGATGTCCGGAACCGCGTCAACGGTCGCGCTGTTGGTGTCGTGCAGCAGGATGATCGCGTTGTCCCGGGCGCCGCCGACGGCGCGGCGGGTGATCGCCCGCGCGTCCTCTCCCCGGCCCTCGGGATCCTCGGGCGTGTCGCGCGCGTCCACGTCCCAGCCGACCAGCGCCACGCCCACGCGGCGCGCCGCCTCCAGCACGTCCGGGCTCGCCACGCCGTACGGCGGGCGCGCCAGCGCGGGCATCCGCCCCGTGCCGGCCGTGATGACGTCCTGGGTACGCGTGAACCCGTCGACGATCCGGTTCAGCGGCAGCTTCGTCAGGTCGCGGTGCGCCCAGGAGTGGTTGCCGACCACGTGGCCCTCGTCGTGCATGCGGCGCAGCACGGACGGGTTGGCCTCGGCGCTGGTCCCGACGGCGAAGAACGTGGCCCGCGCGTCGCCGTTGCGCAGCTCGTCGAGCAGGCGCGGCGTGTCGGGGCCCGGGCCGTCGTCGAAGGTCAGGGCGATGCACTTGGCCCTGGCACAGTCCACGTGCCGGCGCGGCGGCCCCACGGGGGCTCCGGCCTGGACGCCGGAGCCGGCCCGGGACCCGGCGCCGAGCAGCGGCTTGTCCTCCGTCGGGGCGGTGATGCCCGTGGCGGTGGGAAGGTCGGCCGGATCGTCCTCGGAGGTGAACGGGGGGAGGACCGTCTTCCCGGGCGCCGTCGTGGCGGCGGCCTGGGCGAGCCGGCCCGTCTCCGACAGCAGCGGCTGGATCTGCCACGCCGGGACGGCCACCGCGACGCGCCCCAGCGAGCAGGACCCGATCTCGCAGTCGTCGAACTCCACGACCAGGTCGCCCATCCGGTTGAACGCCATCGAGTCGAGGCGGTCCTGGGTGGCCGTCACCGAGCCGCGGTCCACGGCCTGCCCGCGCGACTCCAGGCCCTCCCGGACCAGCCGGGCCGCCTCCTGCAGCGCCGGCTTGCCCGCGAGCAGCCCGGCCGAGCCGACGACCCGGTCGTGGCGCCGGTCGTACCAGAAGGTCCTGGTGGAGCGGGACCAGCCGTAGCCGACGAACTCGCCGCTGCGCAGCCGTACCCCCACAACGGCGGGGGACGCCGCGGTGAGCTGCCACTGCACGTTCAGCTCGGGACGGCGCAGGGAGGCGCTGGTGAAGACGCTCTCGCTGAGGGGGAGGGCGCGGGCGCCGCCGTCGGCGGGGGGTCTGCTCGCCTTGTACCCGGTGCCGCGGCCTGCCGAGCCCGTTCTGTAGCCCGCGCCGGAGTCCTTGTCCTTTTTGTCGTTGAGTCCTGTGCCGGAGTCTTTGTCCTTGAGTCCCGTGCCGGGGTCGCGGGGGCGGAGGGCGTCGGAGGAGGCGGCCGACAAGGCGGTGCGGAAGGCGTGGAGCTGCCGCTCGGCCTCCTTGTGCAGCGCGGTGCCGAGTGCCGGCGCGCCCTTGAGCTGGGGATAGGTGATGTGCACATACCGGGGCGCGCTCTCGCCCTCACTCAGTGACCGTGAGGTGAGTCCGGGCACCGTCGAGGGGTTGACGTAGTCGAGGAGGGTGGGGTCCGCGGGCACGACGGTGTTGCGCTCATGGGAGCCCGAGCTCAGGCCGCAACCGCCCGCCGTGAGGGCGAGCAGCGCGAGTCCACCAAGGAAGCGCAATTTGTGCATAGCTGCCAGGCTATGGGGGCGATCATCCCATTTACCCCAATTTGGGACTATAGGTCCGGAGGTTTGACTGGGTTACGATCGGGAGGTGGACGGTTACTTCGGGTCCTATGCGCTGGTCGCCGCGCTGTTCGCGATCGGCGTGGCCATCGTGGCGGGGGCCCTCATGGCCAACCGGCTGCTCCGGCCCACCCGGCCGACCCCCGAGAAGCTGACCACGTACGAGTGCGGCGTCGACCCCGTGGGCGAGGGCTGGGCGCAGTCGCAGGTCCGCTACTACGTGTTCACGTACCTGTACGTGGTGTTCGCCGTGGACGCGGTGTTCCTGTTCCCGTGGGCGACGGTGTTCGACGCGCCCGGGTACGGGCTGACCACGCTCGTGGAGATGTTCGTCTTCCTCGGCTTCATCGCGCTCGGCATCCTGTACGCCTGGCGCAAACGCGTCCTCACCTGGACCTGACCCCGGCCCGCCTTCGCGATCAGACCGGCGTTCATGTGGGCGGACTTGAACCGGCCGGGACTTGATCCGGCCGGGCTTGATCGGGCCGGGCGTGATCTGCCCGGACTTGATCCGGTCGGACGCGTGGAGGCCGGGACCTACTCCTCACGCCGATCACGCGGGACAATGGAGACATGGCAGCGACGGATCTCCCGATGCCCACCGTGGGGCCGGTCTCCCGGCTGGCTCCCAAGCCGATGCGCTTCGTCCTCAACTGGGGGCGGCGGTATTCGCTGTGGGTGTTCAACTTCGGGCTGGCGTGCTGCGCCATCGAGTTCATCGCCACGTCGATGAGCCGGCACGACTTCATCAGGTTCGGGGTCATCCCGTTCGCCAACGGTCCCCGGCAGGCCGACCTCATGATCGTCTCGGGCACCGTGACCGACAAGATGGCCCCGGCCGTCAAGCGCCTGTACGAGCAGATGCCCGACCCCAAGTACGTGATCTCGTTCGGCGCCTGCTCCAACACCGGCGGCCCGTACTGGGACTCCTACTGCGTCACCAACGGCGTGGACCAGATCATCCCGGTCGACGTCTACGTCCCGGGATGCCCGCCGCGGCCGGAGGCGCTGCTGTACGGGATCATGAAGCTGCAGGAGAAGATCGCCGGTGAGAAGCTCGGCGACCGCTACCTCTGGTCCCGCGCCCACGGCACCCCGCCCGACCCGGCTCCGTCGGACGCGCCTGCCGTTCAGCCCGGCGCGGTGTCGTCGGGAGCGCCTGCCGCTCTGCCGGGCCCGCAGTCGTCAGATGCGCCTGCCACGCTGCTCGGCTCGGAGTCGTCGGGAACGTCCGCTGCCCCGCCCCGCCCGGTGTCGTCGGAGGCGCCCGCTGCCCCGCCGAACCCGGAGTCGTCGGAGGCGCGTGACCGGCGCGGCGGCTCCGCTCGCGACCTGCGCGGCTCCGCTGAGGGGGACGCGTGACCGCCGGAGGAGCGGCCGGTCGAGCCGCCGGTGGGGCCGCCAGCAGAGCCGCAGGTGGGACGGCTGGTGGGGCCGCCGGTCGAGCGTCCGGTCCGGCCGCCGAGGAGACGGCCAGGCGCTTCGGTGACCGCGTCCAGACCACCGAGTCGTACGGCGAGACGACCGTCGACGTCACGGACCCCGGCGACTGGATCGAGGTCCTGACCGCGCTCAGGGACTCCGGCTACGTGTTCTTCGACTGGCTGACCGGCGTGGACGAGCCGCCCGAGACGTTCGTGATCGTCGCCCATCTGTACGACCCGGCCGCCTGCCGTCGCGTCCTGGTGCGCACGAGCGTGCCGCGCGCCGAGCCGCGCCTGCCCTCGGCCGTCGGCGTGTTCCGGGGCGCCGACTGGCACGAGCGGGAGACGTACGAGATGTTCGGCGTCGTCTTCGACGGCCACCCGAATTTGGTGCCGCTCCTCCTGCCCGACGGGTTCGAGGGCCACCCGCTGCGCAAGGACTTCATCCTCGCCGCCCGGGTCGCCAAGGCCTGGCCGGGCGCGAAGGAACCGGGAGAGTCGGGCCACGGCGCGCCGAGCCGCCGCAGAACGCTCCCGCCCGGAGTCCCGGCCGACTGGGGAACGGCACCCGATGCCTGACGCGCCAGGGGTAAGCCCCCTGATGTTTGATGAGTGCGGGGGGACAGCCCCGACGCCTGACGACCCCGACCGGGGACGGCCTCTGGTGCCTGACGCCCTCGCCCGGGGACGGCATCTGGTGCCTGACGCCCTCGCCCGGGGAGCGACTGCCGATGCCTGACGAGTCCGACCAGGAGGCCGCGCCCCATGCTTGACGTGGTGATCAGCTTCGTCGTGATCCTCGCCGTGTTCCTGGTGCTGCCCCTCATCGTGGGACAGACCGAGCACAAGGTCATGGCCCACATGCAGTCACGCCTCGGGCCGATGTACGCGGGAGGCTTCCACGGGTGGGCGCAGCTGATCGCCGACGGGGTGAAGTTCGCCCAGAAGGAGGACGTCATCCCGGCCGCCGCCGACCGGCGCATCTTCATGATCGCGCCAGGGGTGGCGCTGGTGCCGTACCTCGTCGTGATGATCGCCATCCCGATCGACCAGGGCCGTGTCGCGGTGAACCTGGACCTCGGGCTGTTCTTCGTGCTCGCCGTGATGGGCATCGGCGTGCTCGGCTCGATCATGGCGGGGTGGGCCTCGGCCAACAAGTACTCCGTGCTCGGCGGGATGCGCGCGGCCGCGCAGCTCATGTCGTACGAGCTGCCGCTGGTGCTGGCCGCCTCGTCCGTCGCGATGGCCGCGGGCACGCTGTCCATCCCCGGGATCGTCGAGGCGTGGCAGTGGTGGTGGCTGCCGTGGCAGGCCATCGGCGGCGTGGTCTTCTTCGTGGCCGGGCTCGCCGAGCTGCGGAGGCCGCCGTTCGACATGCCCGTCGCCGAGTCCGAGATCATCATGGGGCCGATGACCGAGTACACCGGCATGCGCTTCGCCCTGTTCATGCTGTCGGAGTACGTCGGGATCGTGGTGCTGTCGTTCCTGACCACGGTGCTCTTCCTGGGCGGCTGGCACGGCCCGCTGCTGCCGGGCTGGCTGTGGACGCTGGTCAAGGTGTTCGCGCTGGCGTTCGTGGTGATCTGGCTGCGGGTCAGCTTCCCGCGGCTGCGCGAGGACCAGCTCCAGAAGCTGGCGTGGGTGGGACTGGTCCCGCTGGCCCTGGTCCAGCTGGCCCTGACGGGCGTGGTGAAGGTCCTCACCTGACGACGGATACGCAGCCGACTCTTCCGTGACAGCGCCCGTAAGCCCGGTCCTCCCCGAGGTACGCGACCTCGGGACCCTTCACCCAGGCACGTGACCTTGCGCCCCCTCGAAGACGCCGCCCTTCGTCCGGTGTCGGTGTCGGTGTCGGTGTCGGCAGATAAATCCTTCGCCTCCACCAGACACGATCCTGTTACATGTCCCGCATGCTGCTGATGGGACACCCGCCCGCATGACGATCCTCGACGACGCGACCCTGGCCCGCCTCCACGACACCTACCTTCAGGCGTTCGCCGACCTGCCCGGCCCTCTCTTCAGCCGGCGGCGCTTCCAGTGGCTGTTCACCCACGGGGAGTCCGGCCAGCGACAGGAGGTCCGCGTGGTGGAGGAGGGCGGCGAGCCCGTGGCCGGCTACCGGCTGAGGTTCCCCGAGCACGACAACACGCACATCGCCTGGCTGGACCCGTTGTTCGTGCGGCCCGATCGGCGCGAACGCGGCATTGGCGCGCGCCTGCTGGAAGAGGCGGCCGGACGGGCACGCGCCAACGGCCGCAGCCTGCTGTTCGCGGAGACCCCCACCGACGGGCCCGGGGCGCACTTCGCCCTGGCACAGGGTTTCACCGTGTCCGTGGCAGAGGCCCGCCGCACCCTCGACCTGCGTACGGCCGACTGGGCCGGCTTCCGGCGGATGTGGCCCCCGGCGGAGGGTTACGCGGTCGAGCTCTGGACGGGCCCGACCGCACCGGAACGCCTGGCCGACCTGGGCGCGGTGATGGGCGGCATGAACGACGCCCCGGCGGACGCCGGCATGGAGCACTCCCGCTTCGACGTCGAGCGTGTCCGCGCACGGGAGGAGCAGATGGTGCCGGGTGGAGTCGACTGCTACACCGCGATGGCCCGGCGAGTGGATGACGGCACGCCGGCCGGATTCACCCGCATCTTCCTCGACGCCGGGCGGCAGGACGGCTGGGCGTTCCAAGCCGACACCGCCGTGCTCCGTCCGCACCGCGGCCACCGTCTCGGCCTCCTCCTCAAGCTGGCGAACCTGCTGCGCCTGCGAGAGCACGAACCGCAGGTGGAGCGGGTCATCACATGGAACGCCAAGGTCAACGCCCACATGCTGGCGATCAACGAGGCGATGGGCTTCACACTGCTGGATGAGTGGAACACCTGGCGCCTGGCCATCTGACCATGCGTCGCTGCCCGAAGCCCGAAGCCCGAAGCCCGAAGCCCGAAGCCCGCAGGCCCGAAGCCCGCAGGCCCGAAGCCCGCAGGCCCGAAGCCCGCAGGCCCGAAGCCCGCAGGCCCGAAGCCCGCAGGCCCGAAGCCCAGAGCCCGCTGCCCGCTCACCATGCCCGCTGACCGTGGCTTTTGGCCTGCTGCATGCGCCCGTTGCCCAGGGCCCCATGCCAGGGCCCCAAGGACCGTGGCCCGCCATCCGCTAGCTGCTGCCCGCTGCCCATGCCTCCAGGGCCTCATGCCTCCAGGCCCCCAGGCCCCCAAGGCCCCACCGGATGGGCCGGATGGGCCGGATGGGCCGGATGGGCCGGATAGGCCGATAGGCCGGTGGACCGGGGGCAGGGGGGCCGGATCACTCCGTCAATGGATGATCGCCATCATCACATCCGCAGCCGAAGGGCGGTCCTCGGGAGCCTTCTGGAGGCACGCCCCCACGACCCTTCGTAAGCCGGGAGGTAACGGCGACAGGTCCGGGTGGACCGTCAGCACCCTGTGGAAAACCGCCGGCACCGTGTCCTCGCCGAACGCCGGCCGTCCCGTTGCCGCGAACATCATCGCCACCCCCCAGCTGAACACGTCCGACGGCGGGCCCACCGCCGCCCCCGTCAGCTGCTCGGGCGACATGTACGGCGGGGTGCCGACCATCTTCCCCGACGTCACGGTCACCTGGTCGAGCGCACGCGCGATGCCGAAGTCGATCACCCGCGGCCCGTCGTTCCCGATCAGCACGTTGCTCGGCTTGAAGTCACGATGCACGATCCCGGCCTTGTGGATGGCCGCGAGCGCTCCGGCTGTGGATAACGCGAGCCGGGTGAGGCTGTCCTCGTCGCGCGGCCCGTGGTTGCGCACGAGCTGCTCCAGCGACGGCCCCTCCACGTACTCGCTCACGATGTACGCGTGCTGCCCGCTGATGTTCACGTCCAGCACACGGGCTGTGGAAAACGTCGCGACCCGGCGCGCCGCCTCCACCTCGCGGGCGAAGCGCGCCCGAGCCGTCTCGTCGACGAGGTCGTGCAGCACCTTCACCGCCACGCGCGCGCCGTTGGGCGCCTGCGCCAGGTAGACGGCGCCCTGCCCGCCCCTGCCGAGTGATCGCAGCACCCGGTAGTGCCCGATCCACTCGGGCTCCCCGGGAGTCCGCTGGTGGTACGTCGGCGCGGTGGTGCGCTGGTGGATGTCGGCGCCGGGAATGCGCGGAGACGGCCTCCGGTGGATGTCGGGCCCGGAAACGTGCGGGGAAGGGCTCTGGTGGATGTCGCGCGGAGGAACGTACGGATGCGGGCTCTGATGGCTCGCTTTGGCCATGAACGGCGGCTGGCTCTGGTGGTGGGGCCTGACCATGCGCGGCACGAGGATGCCGGAGTGGATGACGCCGCCCAGCCAGGTCACGACCAGGGCGAGCGAGATGAGCAAGGACATCGGCTCCGGAATGTCCTCGAACCGGTCGTACGCGAAGATGACGATGAGGAACGAGCCCACGCAGACGGTGTAGAAGGCGGCGGCGATCACCTGCCACACGCTGCGCAGCCAGTACGCCGCGAACGCGATCGTGAACGGCGTCAGCATCCCGCACGTCAACAGCGGCAGGGCGGCCCAAAGCACCGCAGCGGCCCATGCCAGGCCACTGGGACCGCGCGTCCGGCTGTTCGACATGCCGGAAGGCTATCGCCCCACTGTTGCCCATATCGGCTGTGGAGTCATCTTGTGGATAACCTCCCGATAACCTGTGGATAGCTGTGGAAAAACTGGGGACAACGCGACCGGCGCATTCACGTGCGCGGCCAAGTGCGCAATGATGATGACCATGGCGCGGATACCGGGTGTGGGGTTGGCGAAGGGACTCTCCGTCACCCTCCGGCACATGCTGCGCAAATCCGTCACCCAGCAGTATCCCGAGGTCAAGCCGGATCTCCCGCCCCGCAGCCGCGGCGTCATCGCCCTGGTCGAGGAGAACTGCACCTCCTGCATGCTCTGCGCCCGCGAGTGCCCCGACTGGTGCATCTACATCGACTCGCACAAGGAGACCCTCCCGGCGCCGGAGGGCGGACGCCCGCGTCAGCGCAACGTCCTCGACCGTTTCGCCATCGACTTCTCCCTGTGCATGTACTGCGGGATCTGCATCGAGGTGTGCCCGTTCGACGCGCTGTTCTGGTCTCCCGAGTTCGAATACGCAGAGGGAGACATCCGCAACCTGCTGCATGAGAAGGACCGCCTCGGCGCCTGGGTGCCCACGGTCCCGCCGCCACCGGCCCACGACCCCGGCGCCGAGCCGCCCAAGGAACTCGCGGCCGCCCCCCGCCGCCCGGCAGGTCCCCGTGCGGGAGGTACGCCTGCTGGTCCCCGCGCGGCAGGCGCACCCGCTGGTCCCCGTGCGGAAAGCACGCCCACCGGTCCCCGCGCGGCAGATACGCCCGCCGGTCCCCGTGCGGGAGATGCGCCCACTGCTCCTCGTTCTGGAGGTGCGACCTCCGAGCCCCGCGTGGCAGACGCACCCGGTGGTCCCGTGCAAGAGCCGGGCCGGCACCCGGCTGCGGCCGAGGACTCCGGCGCGTCGGAGCGCCCCTCCACTTCCCGTACGGCAGACACGTCCGGCACGGGGGACACGTACGTCACGGGGCATGGCACGCGGGACACGTCCCGCACGATGGCCAACGTCCGTGGCATCCGCCCGCCCGGCGCTCTCTCCCCATCTGCTCCGTCGAGCGACAAACCAGCCACACCACCCACCACGGAAGGCCAACCCCCAGAGCCGCCCCAGGGCGACACTTCGCGTGCGGCCGCCCTGAAGTCCCAGGAACAAGACTCGGACCGCGGACGGCCTCTCACCCGTGAGCCCGAACAGGCCGGAGAAGACGGCATATCCCCGGAAACCGTCCAAGGGACCCAAAAGGAAGACGCGTCCCCGGCAACCTCCCGAGTGGCGCAAGGGGAAGACACGTCGCCGGAAACCTCCGAAGCGGCGCAAGGGGAAGGCGTCCCCCCAAAGACCTTCCAAGCGGCCCAAGAGGGTGGCATGTCTCCGGAAGCCCCCCAAGAGCCCCAAGGGGAAGGTGGGGCTCTGGAGCCGTCATCCACAGCCCCTTCATCCGGCGAAGAGTTGTCCACAGCCTCGGGCGAGCCGCAGCCGAACCCCGAGCCGGGAGAGCAGACTTCTGGCCCGAGGCCGCGCAGGCGCCGGATGGCCGATCCTCGCTCCATCCGCCCGCCCGGGCGTCTCGACCCGGACGACCCCAGGGAGCATGAGGAGGAGTAGTGACCGAGGCGGTGCCCTCCTATCTGTCACCCACCGGGCAAGAGATCGTGTTCTTGCTGCTGGGTGCGGTGGCGGTCGGATCGGCGCTGCTCGTCGTCACGACGCGCCAGCTCGTCCACGCGGCCCTGTGGCTCGTGGTCTGCTTCGGCGCGCTCGCCGGGTGCTATCTCGTGCTGACGGCTGAGTTCGTCGCCTGGGTGCAGGTGCTCATCTACGTGGGGGCCGTGGTGGTGCTCATGCTGTTCGGCATCATGCTCACGCGGGCCCCGATCGGCCGCTCCGCCGACCTCGACAGCGGCAACCGGCTCGTCGCCGCTCTGGTCGCCGTCGCCACGGCCGCCGTCCTGGTGACGGTGGTCGTCGACGGCTTCCGTACGGCCTACGCGCCCCTCAAGCCCGGCCCGGGCGCGGCCAAGGAGCTCGGCGCCAGCGTGTTCAGTACGTGGGTGCTGCCCTTCGAGGCGCTGTCGGTGCTGCTGCTGGCCGCGCTGATCGGTGCCATCGTCCTGTCCCGCACGGACATCCCGGGCGGCGGCTCTCCGCCATCGTCGAACACCTCACCAGGCGCCGCGCCGCCAAGAACATCGGCAGACTTCGCCCTGTCGGAAACCTCGCCGGGCACCTCGTCGCGGGCGGCGCCGTCCGCCGGCGACGCGGAGCCGGCGGCAGCGTCCGCCGGTCGCGAGCCCCCAACCGCCTCGCCCGACTCACCTCCAGCCCACCCTCACGAGCCCGGAGACAAGACCGCCACGGCGGGCGAGTCTCCCAGCAGCCCTGAGCCGCCGAAGCGCCGGACCGGGGGGCGTTGATGCACATCGTCTACCCGGCCGTCGTGTCGGCGCTGCTCTTCTCCATCGGCGTGTACGGCGTGCTCGCCCGCCGCAACACGATCCTGGTGCTGATGTCCGTCGAGCTGATGCTCAACGCGGTCAACCTCAACCTCGTCGCCTTCGACGTGTGGCTGCGCGACCGGCTGCACAGCGGTCAGGTGCTCACGCTGTTCGTCATCGTCATCGCGGCGGCGGAGGTGGGCCTCGGCCTGGCCATCATCCTGGCCCTCTTCCGCAACCGCAGAACCGTCGACATCGACCGCCTCCGCGAGCTGTCCGAACCGGCGACATACTCCACGACCGCGCCCACCGACTCCCCGGAGCCCGCACGGAGCCCCCACCCGGCATCCCCGGCCGACGAGGCCCCGGTCAAGGAGGCCGCGGTCAACGAGGCCGCGGTCAACGAGGCCGCGGTCAACGAGGCCCCGGTCAGCGAAGAGCACGCCCAACAGCGCGCCGAACGACGCGACACGACCGGCAACGGGCGCGACCAGGCCACCCGGCTGCCCGACGGCGACCGAGCCAAGCCGCCGAACGACCAGGACGCCGAGCCAGGAGACGGTGACGGGGGCACACGGCCGACCGACCAGGCCGTCCCGCCACGTAACGGTGACCCGGCCGCCCCGCGAGGGAGCGACGCCAAGCGAGGAGGCAACCGGTGACGACCTTCCCGCTTCTTGTCGTACTCCTGCCGTTCGTCGCCGCCGCGGCGGGCCTTCTCCTGTCCCGCCTACCCCACCGCCGCACAGCCCACCGGCTCTCACCTGGGACCATCACGGCCCCCACACCGACCACACGCACACAGGACCGCGCGACACGGGACCATACGACACAGGCCCGCACGACACACGACCGTACGACCACGTACGGGCAGGTCCGCCCGGCCACGGCCGGCACCCTGGGAGGCCCCGGTGGCCCGGCCGGCAGGGGCGACGACCGGAGGGCGCATCGGTGGGCGGCCTGGTTCGCCGTGCTGCCGACCGCTGTCTCCGCCGTGCTGGCCATCGCCCTGGCCTGGGCGCCCGGCTTTGCGTACCTCGCCGACGCCGCCCCCGGACAGCCCGTGGGCCACACCTACGGCACGATCGCCACCGGCGGCATCCCCATCTCCCTGACCCTCCAGGCCGACGACCTCTCCGCCGTCCTGGGCGTCCTCGTCACCCTGGTCGCGCTGGCCGTGCAGGTCTACTCCGTGGGCTACCTTCACGACGACCCGCGCTACCCGTCCTACAGCGCGTTCGTCAGCCTGTTCACCAGCGCGATGCTGCTCGTCGTCTACGCCGGTGACCTCCTCGTCCTCTACGTGGGCTGGGAGATCATGGGTCTCTGCTCGTACCTGCTCATCGGCCACTGGTGGGAGGACCGCGCCAACTCCCGCGCGGCGGTCAAGGCGTTCCTGGTCACCCGTCTCGGCGACGTCGGATTCCTGTTCGGCCTGTTCACGCTCGGGCTCGCGGCGGGCAGCTTCCGCGTCTCGGACGTGCTGTCCAAGGTGCCCGAGATGTCCGGGGCCACGCTCGTGACCGCCACCATGCTGCTGCTCGCGGGGGTGGCGGGCAAGAGCGCCCAGGTGCCGCTGCACACCTGGCTTCCCGACGCCATGGCGGGTCCCACGCCGATCAGCGCGCTGATCCACGCCGCCACCATGGTCGCCGCCGGGATCTTCATCGTGGCCCGGCTCTTCCCGGCGTTCACCGCCGCCCGCCCCACGCTCGACGTGCTGGCCGTCGTGGCGGCCCTCGGCATGCTCGGCGCCGCCCTGGCGGCGCTCGCCCAGGACGACCTCAAACGTGTGCTCGCCTACTCCACGATCAGCCAGCTCGCCTACATGGCGGGCGGTCTGGCGGCCGGATCGGCGAAGGCCGCGATCTTCCACCTGCTGACCCACGGCGCGTTCAAGGCGCTGCTGTTCCTGTGCGCGGGCGTCGTCATCCACCACATCGGCTCCAACCTGATGAGTCAGATGGGCGGTCTGCGGCGAGCGCTGCCGGTGACGTTCGCGGCGATGACCGTGGGATTCGCCGCGCTGATGGGCCTGCCGCCGGCCAGCGGCTTCTTCAGCAAGGACGCCGTGCTGGCGGCCATGGACGGCGCGCTCGCCGGCGGTGGCCTCACCGACGCCGCCGCCCTGCTCCTGTACGGATGCGCGCTCGCGACCGTGGCCGTCACCGGCGCGTACGCCACCAGAGCGTGGCTGCGGACATTCTTCGGCGACAGCAGAGCCGTCGTCGCCCTGCCGGAGCCCGAACCGGGCACGGCGCACGTCATCGACGTGCGGGAAGGGCCGCCGACGATGCTCGTGCCGGTGGCGCTGCTGGTGGTGCCGGTGTTGCTGCTCGGGTTCGCCGTCGGCGTCCACGTCGACCTCGGGGTGGCGGCGGTCGGGGTGGTGCTGGCCGTGCTCGGCGCCGGGGTGGTGTACGCGGTCTGGCGCTCGGCGCCGCTCACCGATCCGGCCCGGCTGCTGGGGCCGCTGCGCGTACCGTGCGAGCGCGCGTTCTACGTGGACGCCCTGTACGCCGCCGTGTTCGCGCGCCCCGTCCTGGCCATGGCCCGGCTGGTCGTCAGGACCGATGACGTGGTGGTCGACGGCGCCGTACGCGGCTCCGGGCGGGGCGCGCGCGGGCTGTCCGGGCTGCTCCGCCTCGCCCAGAACGGCAACGTCCAGCTCTACGTGAGCGGGCTGCTCGCCGGACTGCTGCTGATCGTGGTGGGGGCGGTGGTGTTCACATGACCGACCGGCTGCCGACGGTGGGGGCGGTGATGTTCGCATGATGGGCTGGCTTCCCGTCACGCTGCTCGCGGTGCCGCTGCTCGGCGCGCTGCTCCTGCTCGTCGCCCCAGCCGCGCTCCGCCCGGCGCTGCCGCTGTACGGGCAGGCGGTATCGGGGCTCGCGCTGGCGCTGACCGTGGTGATGGTGGCGGTGTTCGACTACGGGCGGGCGGCCGCACCGCAGTTCACCGTCGATCTGCCGTGGATCCCCGGGCTCGACCTGCGCTTCCATCTCGGCGTCGACGGGATCTCGTTGCCGCTGGTCGTGCTGACGGCGCTGCTGACGTTCCTCTGCTTCGCCCACCTCGGCTGGGGGCGGGGGCGAGGTCCCGGACGACTCATGGGATCACGGCCGAGGGCGCTGGTGTTCACGCTGCTGGTGCTCGAAGTCGGGATGGTCGGCACGTTCCTGGCGCTCGACCTGCTGCTGTTCTTCGTGTTCTTCGAGATCGTGCTGATCCCCATGTACTTCCTGATCGCCGTCTGGGGCGGCAAGGGACGTCGCGGGGCGGCGACCAAGTTCATCCTCTACACCTTGCTCGGTTCCGTGGTGATGCTGGTCGGCCTGCTGTTCATCTGGTCGCAGACCGGCACGCTGGACATCGTCGCCCTCGCCCGGGCACACGGCGCGGGCATGTCGCGTGGCGTGCAGATCGTCGCCTTCGCGGCGGTCGGGCTCGGCCTCGCGGTCAAGACGCCGATGTGGCCCCTGCACACCTGGCTCCCCGACGCCCACACCGAGGCCCCGACGGCCGGCTCCGTCCTGCTGGCCGGCGTGCTGCTGAAGATGGGCACGTACGGCTTCGCCCGGATCGCCATCCCGATCCTGCCGGAGGGTGCGGTGGCCGCGGCCCCCTGGCTGGGGGCGCTTGCCGTGGTCGGCATCGTGTACGGCGCCCTGGCCTGCCTCGCCCAGCGCGACCTGAAACGCATGATCGCCTACTCGTCGGTGGGCCACATGGGGTTCGTGCTGCTGGGGTTCGCGACGCTGACGACGGTGGGCGTCAACGGGGCGCTGTTCGCCAACGTCGCCCACGGACTGATCACGGGGCTGCTGTTCTTCCTCGCCGGGTCGATCAAGGACCGGTACGGCACGGCCGACATGCCGTCCCTGGGCGGGGGCATGCTGGCCACGCTTCCGCACCTGGGGGCGGTGCTGACGTTCGCGTCGATCGCGTCGCTGGGGTTGCCGGGGCTGGCCGGGTTCTGGGGGGAGATGCTCGCGCTGCTCGGAGCCTTCCAGCCGGCGGACGGGCTGCCGAGAGGACTGTTCCTGACGTACATGGTGATCGGCGGGCTGGGTGCGGTGCTGACGGCGGCGTACTTCCTCGTCATGCTCTCGCGCGTCACCCACGGCCGGCCGTCCCGCCCGAGCTCGGGCCTGGTGGGTGCGGGAGCGACGGTGGGGGCTCTCGGCGGTCGGGTGGAGGGCGTGGAGAGCACAGTCGACCCTGGGGGCGCATCGGCGGGAGGTTCGGGCGGACTTACGGATTCGGGCGGGTATGCGGATTCGGGCGGACATGTGGAGAGGTCCGGCAGGGAGGCTGCCGGCTTCGGTGGGGATGAGCCTGATACGGGCAGTGGGCCGCCGCGTGACATCCAGCCGTACGAGATGGTCGCCTGGGTGCCGTTGATCGTGCTGATTCTGCTGTTCGGACTCTGGCCGGGGCTGCTGATGTCCCTCACGACGCCGGCCGTGCAGACGCTCCTGGGAGCCCTGTCATGATCCAGCAGATCGACTACTTCGTCATCGCTCCGCCGCTCGTGCTGGCGCTCGTGGCTGGGCTGGTGCTTCTTCTCGACGCCTTTCTGCCCGCCGGTCCGAAAGTCAGGACAGGGCTGGGCCTGACGGCGCTCGGGGGCGTGGTCGTGGCTCTCGGCTTCGTCGTGGCCCAGTCCGTACGGCTCGCACGGGCAGGACAGGACGGCCGGGGCTTGGCCACGTTCTGCGTACCTGACGGCCTGGCAGCGCAGGCCGTACCGGGCGGTCTGGCGCAGGCCGTATCCGGCGGCTCGGGGCAGGCTGTGGCCGGGGCGGATTCCGTTGGCGTGTCGCAGGTCCTCGGCGCGGCGCGTTCTGTCGAGGCGGCGCAGCAGGTCACGGCCCTGTGCTCGTTCGTGGCTGATCGGTTCACCTTGGTCTTCGCCGGGCTGGTGCTGGTCGCGGCCCTGGTCATCGTGCTGATGTCCATGTCGGAGCTGGCCACGGGAGGCATACCCACCGGAGAGTGGTACTTCCTCCTGCTCTGCACCATCGTCGGCGCCGTGACGCTGCCCGCGTCGCGCGACCTGATCATGCTGGTGGTCGCACTCGAGTTGGTGTCGCTGCCGGTTTTCGCGCTCACGGCGCTGAAACGGTACGACGGGCGGGCCTCGGAGGCCGCGGTCAAGCTGTTCGTCGTCTCGGTGGTGTCCACGGCGATCATGCTGTTCGGTGTGTCGCTGTTGTACGGCGTCGGCGGCACGGTGTACCTCTCCCGCCTGGGGGAGATCTTCAGCGGTGCCGCTCCGGCGCCGGGGGTGGCGGGCGCGGCTTCACCGGAAGCCCTGGCGACGTCCCCCGCGGCGGGTGTCATCACGGTGGGTGTCGTGCTGGTGCTGGCGGGGTTCGCGTTCAAGATCGCCGCGGTGCCGTTCCATGCCTGGGCGCCCGACGTCTACCAGGGCGCCCCGGTGCCGGTCGCCGCGCTGCTGTCCGTGATCTCGAAGGCGGCGGGGTTCGCGGGGTTGATCCTGCTGCTCGTCACCGCGCTGTCCGGCCAGTCCGTGACCTGGACGCCCGTCGTCGCCGTCATCGCCGCGCTCACCATGACAGTGGGCAACCTGTTGGCCCTGCGCCAGCGCTCCGCCGTGCGCCTGCTGGCCTGGTCGTCGGTCGCCCAGTCGGGTTACATCCTGGCCCCGCTGGCGGTCGCCGCCCAGGCTGCCGAGAGGGTGGCCGCGTCAGGTTCCGCGGCCGTGGCCGGTCATGAGGCGGCGACGGTGGGGGTGGGCGGCTCCGGCCATGTGCCCGCGGTCATGAGGGCGCCGGGGGATACGGTGGTGACGGTGGCCGGCGGGGCAGGGCACGGGTCTTCTATGCCGGGGGCCGAGGTGTTCGTGAGCGGACCGGTCGGCGCATCCCTGGCCTACCTCGTCATCTACGCCGCCATGAACCTCGGCGCGTTCGCCGTCGTCATGCTCGTGTCCCGGACGACTGCCCGCAACGAGCTGGACGACTATCGCGGGCTCGCCCACCGCAGCCCGGTGGCGGGGCTCTCGCTGGCGTTCTGCCTGGTGTGCCTGGCGGGTCTGCCGCCCGGCTTGGCGGGGCTGTTCGCCAAGGTGGTGGTCTTCCGCGAGATCGTGAACGGTGGCGCGGGCTGGCTGGCCGTGGTCATGGCGGTCAACACGGTGATCGGGCTCTACTACTACGTGGCCTGGACCGCCCGGGTCCTCACTCCGGCGCCGTCGCCGATCGGCCGGCGCGTTTTTCCTGCGGCCTGGGTGGCCGTCGGGTTGGCGGTGGCCATCACGGTGATGTTCTCGCTCGCGCCTCAGCTGGTGTTCGACCTGACCTCGTAGCACCGCTCTCCGGTGACGGTTGGGGGTTCTCGGCTTGGTGGGGTCAGGCGAGAGTCTTCCTGAACGCCTGCTGGGAGGGGGGACGCGAACCTAGGGAGTCGGGGTGCGTGCCGGGGGAGTCGGGATGCGTGCCGGGGGAGTTGAGATGCGTATCGGGGTAGCCCGGACGCGTACCGAGGTGGCGGGGGGATGAAGGCGCGGCGCTTCGGGCAGTGCTCGCGGCCGGGGCTTCGGTCCGCCCGCCGGTTATCGGTTGAGGTGGGACAACGGCGGGGACAGCCGGGTGAACTCCCAGATGTTGACGCGTCCGCGTAGGTCAGGCACGAGGCTGCGCCAGGCCGGGTCGAAAGGCAGCTCGATGTCGGCGAGGAGTCGGGGTTCGGTCCAGTTCGGGTCTTGCAGCGCGGTTGGATCGAGTACGGCGGCCGCGGTGGTGCGTACCCGCTGGGCGCTGGAATGGGCGAGGATCAGCCGGAGGGCGTCCAGGCCGTCCTCACCACCGCCGTCGTGCAGATGACGCTGGTCGGCCGGCACGTCGGGCAGCAGCACGGCGGGACGTTGCGGCGGGTTGACGGCTAGAAGGTCGGCGCTCATCGGGGCAAGGAGACGCCAGTCGGCCTCCCACAGGGTCAGCCGCTCCCGCGCCTCGTGCCCGAGAAGGTCGACGACGTTGCGGGCGGTGTCAGCGAGTGCGGCCGCGTCGTAGTCCTGAGCGATCACGTGCCGGGCTCCGGCGGCCAAGGCGGCGACAGTGACCAGGCCGGCTCCACAGCCCGCGTCCACGACGACCTGGGCTCGGGTGTCGTGCATGGTGGAGGCGAGAAAGGCGGAGAACGTCGACGGCCGGTGCACACCCGGGCCGGCTTCCAGCTTCCGCCCCACGGCGGCCCAGTGGTCGAGGGACTTGCCCTCGCCGGGCGTCCATGCCATGGGCCCGGAGCGGGGCATGTCGTAAGAGGAAGCGTCACGTCGCATGCTTATCGGGACTCCCTCATCGTCTCCTGGCAGTGGCACCTTTCCCGCGGGCTTCCGCCGGGGAGGTTGCCGGACCGTCGCAGGGCCAGGTCCCTCAAGTCCTCTGGATGATCGGCTGTGCCGCGATGCTGCCAGGTGACGCCGGATGCCGTCAAACGGCCGGCATGCTCTGCGCCACGGCGACCAGCGGGCACCGCGTTGCGTCCGGGCGATCTGCCGACCGGTCCGTCGAACGTCCGCAGCAAGTTCGGGAACCGGTTCCCCTGGCTCATGGATGTATAGCTGGTTGAAGGTTCAGCGCGGGTGCGAGGCGACTATCCAGCAAAAGTCTCCACCGAATGTTCAACGATACCGTTCAAGGTGTGGATATCAAGGAAACGGCCCGGCCGCTTGATGGCGCGGGCATCTCGGCGTTCCTGCGGTCGTTGCCCGCCAAACCCCAGCTGCTCGGCCTGGGCGAGGCCAGGCACTTCGTGGAGGAGCTCGGGGACCAGCGCAACGAGATCTTCCGGCATCTGGTCGAGCACGAGGGCTACCGGTCGTTCGCCATCGAGAGCGACTGTCTCATGGGCCTCCTGGTGGACGACTACGTCACAACGGGCGCGGGCACGCTCGACGACGTCATGGAACGCGGCTTCAGCCACAACTTCGGCGCCTCACCGGCCAACCGCGAGCTCGTGCGCTGGATGCGGGCGTACAACGAGGGCCATGACGAGAAGCTGCGGTTCTTCGGGTTCGACGGCCCGCTGGAGTACTGGGCGGCGAGCCCGCGCCAGGCCCTCACCGCCCTCTACGGCCTCCTCGACGGCCCGCTCCCGTGCACGATGGAGATGCTCGACACGCTGCTGGGCGCGGACGAGCGATGGTCGAACGAGGCCACGGTCATGGACCCGTCCCAGTCGATCGGCCGGTCCGCCGAGGCCCACCGGCTGCGGGTGATCGCCGACGACCTGGTGGCGCTGCTGGAGACGCAGGCGCCGGGGCTGAGCGCGGAGGACAGGGAGCGGGCGGAACTGTACGGGCGCACGGCGGTCGGCCTGCTGCGCTACCACCATGGGATGGCCGACACGTCTCCGGCCCGGATAGCCACGCTGTCGGCCCTGCGGGACGCGCTGATGGCCGCCAACCTGCGTGCCGTCGCCGAGCACGGCCCGGCCCTGGTCTTCGCCTCCAACCTCCACCTGCAGCGCAACAAGAGCCTCATGGCGTTCGGCGACCAGCGGCTGGAGTGGTGGAGCGCCGGGGCGATCACCGCGGCGCACCTGGGCGACCGGTACGCCTTCCTGGCCTCGGCCCTCGGCACGGTGGGCGACCACGTCCCGCCCCCGGACACCGTCGAGGGCGTCCTGTCCGCGCTCCCGTGGACTCACTCGCTCGTCGACGCCCGCCGCCTGGCTGAGGCCGTCACCGAGTCCGCCCCACGTGTCTCCCCCGACTTCAAGTACTTCCCCTTGGACCCGGCCCAGCTCGACATGATCGACGGTGTCGTGTTCCTCAAGCAGGTGGTGAGACTGGGGTGACGTCAGGCTGGGCGGGAGTCCCCGGAGTCCAGACCGCCCAGCGCCATCTGGAACAGGACGCCATCATCGCCCCGGGCCATCGCCGAGATGCTGTCGCTGTCACCTGGCGCTGAGCGTGACGGGGAGGGCGGTCAGGCGGCTTCCTTGGATGCCGCCGGCGGTGATCTGCCGCAGGTCGGCGAACGGCACCGCGAGGCGCGCGTCGGGGAAGTCGGTCCGTAGGACGTCCACGAGCGTGCTGAGCTCGAGCTGGGCGAGCTGCGCGCCGGTGCAGTAGTGCGGGCCGGCGCCGTAGGTGAGGTCGGGCCTGGCCGGGCGGCCGGGGTCGGTGTTGATGCCCCGGATGTCGACGAGCACGGGCGAGCGGGCGGGCACCCGCACTCCGGCGAGCTCGACGTCGGTGGTGGTGAATCGCCAGAGGGTGAAGGGGGCCGGCGGGTGCCGCCGCAGTGTCTCCCGGACGAGCTCGCCGGTGGGGGCCTTGTCCGTCGTCGGGCGGTCGGGGTCGAGGGCGTACGCGAGGAGGAAGCCCGCGGCCGCGTCGGTGGTGAGCTGCCCTGCGAAGATCAGCGCGAAGAGCAGGTAGTGCAGTTGCGTCTCGGTGAGTTCGTCGGGGACCCGGTCGCGCAGCTCGACGGCCAGGCCGGTCCGGCCGTCGCGGAGTGCGGCGGCGGCCAGCTCGGCGAACGTGGCCATGGCCGTCGCGACGTCCTCGGGACGGCCGCTGGACATTGCCCGGCAGGCCGCGATGGCCTGATCGATCCTGCCGAGGGGTACGCCGAGCACGTCGCAGATGACGGTGAGGGGAAACCGCGTGGTGAAGTCCGCCATCAGGTCGACCGTCTCGCCGGCGGCGGCGAGCTCGGTGAGCAGCCGGCGGGCGATGGCCGTGATCCGCTCGGTGTGGTCGTGCAGTCGCCGGGCGGTGAACAGCGGGGCGTGGGCGCGGCGTAGCCGCTCGTGCGCCGGGCCGTCGAGGGTGGTGAGCGACGGTTGCGCGGCGGCGGTCGGTTCGAGGCCCGCGGTGCGGGGGTCCCAGTGCGCCGGCGCGTACGCGGGGTCCTTCACGAGGCCCGGGTGTGCGAGGACCTCACGCGCCAGCGCGTAATCGGTGATGATCCACACCGGGCCGCCCGCGGGTGCGCCGGCCCGGACGATGGGGCCCAGGGCGCGCAGGGCGGCATGGGCCGGATGGGGTTCGCCGATGCCGCGGACGGTGGCGGCGAACGGGTCGGCTTCAGCGTGAGACATCGGGGCTCCTTGAGGGTCTGCCGGGATCTCGGCAAGGTGGAGGGACGCCGGTCAGGCGTCCGGCGCCTTCTGGTGTCCGGGCCTTGGGTGCCGGACGGCCGGTGGTCAGAGTCGTACCGGTTCCCTCGGGGAAGGGGCCGCGGGCGCGGGGATGCGGGTGGTGGCGATGAGCCCGAGCAGGAGGAGCCCCGCGGCGAGGTAACCGCTGACGGCGACGCCTTCGGTCATCGCCGCGCGTGCCGCGTCGGCGACCACGACGGTCCGCGGGTCGGCGGAGACCGCTGTGATCGCCGCTCCCGCGCTGTCGGTGACCGTCCGGGTGAGCGTCTCGGACTGTGCCGCGGGCACGTCGGACGCGGTGAGGCGCTGGTGCAGGCTGGAGCTCAGGGTGGTGAAGAAGACGGTGGTGAGTACCGCGATGCCCAGGGCGGAGCCCAGTTGCCGGAAGGCGCTCTGGATGCCGGAGCCCTGGCCCGCGCTGTGATGCGGGATGTCGGCGAGCACGACGTTGGTGACCTGGGCGGTGGCGAACCCCACGCCCACGCCGTACAGGAACAGGGCCAGCGCGATCGGCCACCAGGGACTGTCGGTGGCGGCGACCAGGGCCAGCAGGGTCAGGCCGGCGGCCTCCAGGGCCAATCCGACGCGGACCTGGCCGAGTGCCGTGACCTTGAGGCCGAAGCCGGCGCCGCTGGCGACGAAGCTGCCCACGGCGAGCGGCAGGAGCGCGAGTCCGGCCTGCAGGGCGCTGTAGCCGAGGGTGAACTGCATCCACAGGGGCAGCACCGCGATGATGCCGAACTCGCCCAGCCCGATGATCAGGGTGGTGATGTTGCCGTTGCGGAAGGAGGCGACGGAGAACAGGCGGAGGTCCATCAGCGCTCGCGAGGTGTCGCCGCCTCGGCTGACGGCCGCCTGGCGGCGGACGAACGCGATCAGTGCCGCCGCGGCCAGCACAAACGCGATCAGGACGGGGGAAGGGCCGCCGTCCCAAGAGAAACCGAGGACGGTCAGCGGCCGGGTGGTGGCGAGCCAGCCGTAGGCGCGTCCTTCGACGAGTCCGAAGGCGAGCAGTCCGAGGCCGAGGGCCGACAGCGCCGCTCCGGCGAGGTCGATGCGCCCGCGGGTCCGGGGCGAGGGGGCCAGGAACGCCAGCGCGCCGGCACAGATCAGCACGGTGAGGGGGACGTTGATGCCGAACGCCCATCGCCACGAGGCGTGTTCGGCGAGCCAGCCGCCCAGCAGCGGACCGATCGCCGAGGCGGCGCCGATGGTCGAGCCCCAGACGGCGAACGCCTGACCGCGCGCCTTGCCGGTGAAGGTCGCGTTCAGCAGGGACAGTGAGGTCGGCAGGATCATCGCCGCTCCCGCTCCTTGCAGGAATCGGGCAAGGACGAGCAGGCCGCCGGTGGGTGCCAGTCCGGCCAGCACGCTGGTGGCGCCGAAGACGACGACCCCCGCGATGAAGATCCGTCGGGCGCCGACGATGTCCGCGGCCCGGCCGGCGAGCAGCAACAGCGCCGCGAGGACGACGGCGTAGGACTCCTGGATCCACTGTGCCTGGACGGAGTCGATGCCCAGGTCCTCGATGACGGAGGGGACGATCACGTTGACGATCGTGGAGTCCACCACGATCAGTGCCACACCCAGGGCGATGACGATCAGGCCGAGCCATCGGCGAGCGGAAGAGGGGGCGGACATCCAGATGCCTCCATGGCAGGATAGTTCCATGGCAATGTAATTCCATGGCAATTTATTCTCGTGTCGGTAGATTTGTCAAACACGCGTGCGAGAGGGAGAGAGCCTGATGGACGAGCAGATGCCCGGCGGCGTCGCGGCACGGCGGGAACGGCTGGCGGAAGGGCTCAGGGCCTACGGCGCGAGCTTCACCGAGCTGGGCCGCCGCTTCGCCACCCGGCTGGGCGTCCACCCCACCGACGCCTTCGCGCTCCTGGAGATCGCCTCCGCCCAGGAGAAGGGCGCCCCGCTGTCCCCGGCCCTGCTCAGCAGGCGCATCTCGCTGTCCCTGGGAGCCATGAGCGCACTACTGAACCGCCTCGAAGAGGCCGGCTACATCACCCGCACCCGCGAACACGCCGACCGGCGGATCGTCACTCTGCGCAGCAACGCGCACCTCAAGGAGCTCGCCGACGAGTTCTTCAGGCCGTACAACGAACGCCAGGACGCCGTCCTGGCCCAGTACCCGCCCGAACTGCTCCAGCAGTTCGAGACCCTCCTGGCCCAGCTGCGCGCCAGCCTGGACGCAGGACGCGAGCACGACGGGGCGAATTGAGGTAGTGCTGAGCAGCGCTTGAGGATTGCTGAACATTCGGGTGCGAATTGTCGTTTTATGGGCTCCTCAACGAGGCTCGCGGGCAACGGGCGTGCGGGGTCGGGCGTACGTCGCGTCATGGTGGTCTACGGCACGCGGCCGGAGGCGATCAAAGTGGCTCCCCTGGTCATCGGCCTGACCGAGGCGGCGCTCTTCGAGCCCGTGGTGGTCGTGACAGGGCAACATCGGGAGATGCTCGACCAGGTCCATGAGACCTTCGGCATCGAACCGGACGTCGACCTCCAGATCATGCGGCCGGGACAGACCCTCGCCGAGCTGACGAGCCGGGCGCTCTGCGGGCTGGACGGTCTCGTGGCCGCGTACCGTCCCGACGCGGTGGTCGTGCAGGGGGACACGACGACCACGCTGGCCGGAGCGCTCGCGGCCTTCTACCACCAGGCGCCGGTCGTGCACCTGGAGGCCGGGTTGCGCAGCGGCGACCTGTACTCGCCGTTCCCGGAGGAGGCGAACCGCAGCCTGACGAGCCGGATCGCCGGCCTGCACCTGGCGCCGACCTCGGGCAGCGCGGGCAACCTCCTTCGTGAGGGCGTGCCCGCCGAGTCGATCGTCGTCACCGGCAACACGGTGATCGACGCGCTCCTGAAGAGCACCCGCGACGGTCACGGCTACCGGGAACCGAGGCTGGCCGCGCTGGAGGAGGACGGCCGGCGCGTCATCGTGGTCACCGCGCACCGCAGGGAATCCTGGGGGCACCGGATGGAGGGCATCGCCCGGGCCCTGTCGCGGCTGGCGGCAGCCGGTGAACGGGACGTCCACCTCGTCTTCCCCATGCATCCGAACCCGGAGGTGCGGCGCGCCCTGCTCCCACGCCTCGGCCGGCATCCGAACATCACGGTCACCGAGCCGCTGCACTACGGCGACTTCGCCCGCCTGCTGCGCCGCTCGTACCTCGTGCTCACCGACAGCGGCGGGATCCAGGAGGAGGCGCCGAGCCTGAACAAGCCGGTGCTCGTGATGCGCGACACCACGGAACGGCCCGAGGCGCTCCGCACCGGGGCGGCACGGCTGGTGGGGACCGAGGAGGACGGCATCGTGGCCGGTGTCAGCGGCCTGCTCCACTCGCCCGAGGACTACCGGCGCATGGCGCGGGCGCGCAATCCCTACGGCGACGGGCGGGCCACCGAGCGGGTGCTGGCGGCACTGGCCCACCTCTTCGGCCTCGGCCCGCGCCCCGTCCCGTTCGGAGCGCTGCCCACAAAGGACGTGCCCCGGCAAGAGGCGGCGAGCCGCGGCGTGAGGCCGGTGATCGTGCGATGAGCGACGGCGGGCGCACGGGCGGGCTCCGGCGGCACGCCGGGCTGAGGTGGCTGGCGGCTCTCCTGCTGAGCGCTCTCGTCGTGTCGGGCGCCAGCTTGGGGATCTTCTCCAAGAAGGAGCCGGTGACGTTGCCCGCGCCCCGTACGTGGCCGGCGTGCAGCACGAACGGCCCGGGCGTGCCGGACGGACGGTCCGCGAACCCGGCGGCGACAGCACGCGCGGGCATGGACAAGAAAGGCAGGCCTCAAAACGGTACGGGCGAACACGGCTCGGACGCGAACGCGACGCTGATCGCCGTCGACGACGCCGACGGGCCGGCCGCGTTCCAGGTGTACGCGACCCGCGCCGTCAACCTGGTCTCGCACTTCGGGCCGGTACGGGTGATCCGGACGAGCGCCTACCGGGCCGGCATGCTGGACAGCCACCGGGCCCTGGTGTACGTGGGCATGTCGAGCGCCCAGCGGCTTCCGGCGGCCCTGCGCGGCGACGTGCTCGCCGGCCGGCGCCCCGTTCTCTGGCTGGGCGGCAACATCGGCACGCTCACCACGGCGGACGACTTCGCGCGGCGCTACGGCTGGCGATGGGGCGGCGAGGGCCTGGCGCCCCGCCGGGTTCCGCGCCAGGGAACCGACGCCCGGCCGCAGGCTCCACGATCCGGGCAGGTCACGGAGCGAGGCGAGGGCCTGGAGCGCGTCGCCGGCGTCCAGTACAAGGGGGTTCTGCTGAGCCGCGACCCCGCCCAGGGACCGATCGGCACGTTCGCCGCTCTCGACCCCCACAGGACCCGGGTGCTGGCCACGGCGGTCACGACGGATCGCCGGACGGGCCCTTGGGCCGTCAGGTCCGGCAACCTCACCTACGTCGCCGAGGTCGCGTTGAACATCGACGAGGACGACGACCGCTTCCTGGCCGTGTCCGACCTGCTGTTCGACCTGCTCGCTCCCGGAACGCCGGCCCGCCACCGCGCCCTGGTCCGTCTGGAGGACCTCGGGCCGCAGGCCGACCCCGAGGCCGTCCGCGCGGCGGGGGAGACGCTGTCCCGGCTCGGCGTCCCGTTCAGCTTCGGCGTCATCCCTGTCTACCGCGGCCCCCTGGAGGACGGCCAGGAGCGGGCGACCATCCGCCTGCGGGACCGGCCGGAGCTGGTGCGGGCCCTGGTCTACCTCCTGGAGCACGGCGGCACGATGGTCCTGCACGGCTACACCCACCAGTCGGACGGCCCGCCCAATCCCACGAACGGGGAGAGCGGGCAGGACTTCGAGTTCTTCCGCACCCACTTCGGCGCCCAGCAGCAGCTCATCTACGACGGAGCGATCCACGGCGACTCGGCCCCCTGGATGGAACACCGTCTCGACCAGGCGGTGGCCGAGGTCCGCGCGGCCGGCCTGCCCGAGCCGCACGTCTTCGAGGTGCCCCACTACGCCGCCTCGCCGGCCGACTACCGCGTCATCGCGCGCAGATTCGCCGCCCGCTACGACCGCGGGGCGTACTTCACGCCCGGCTGGGAGGGGCACGCGCCGGTGTCGCCGTACATGGACGAGCAGTTCGCCCCGTACGTGATCCGCGACGTCTACGGCAGCGTCGTCGTCCCCGAGACCCTCGGCATGGTGGAGCTGGACCCGGTCATGGAGGACGAGGGGACCCCCGAGGCGATCGTGGAACACGCCCGGGCGCAGCTCGTGGTGCGCGACAACGTCGCGGGGTTCTTCTATCACCCCTTCCTCGGCCCCGACCGGCTGGAGGACATCGTCGGCCGGCTCCAGTCGATGGGATACCGCTTCGTGGCGCCCTGTCAGCTATGAGACAGCTATGAGACAGCTATGCGAAGAGAGGAGAGGCAAGCGCCATGAATGAGCTCCTCGCGCGGGCCGCGGACGTCGGCGCGACGGCGTTCGGCGTGGCCCGGCTCGCCCTGGCGGTCGCCGGACTGCTGTTCGCGCTGTACGTCGTCGTCCTCGGCGCGCTCGTGCTGGCCGCCCACCGGAGGCGCAGATGATCACCGTGCTGGTCCTGTGCGCGCTGTCGGCCGTGCTGCTGGTGTTCACCTACACGCTGGGCATGTACCTGGAGTCGGCGGGCATCGTCGAGCACCCCGGCGGCGACGGCGGCGGATTCTCCGTCGTCTTCCTGGTGCCCTGCCTGAACGAGGAACGGGTCATCGCCGCCACCCTGAGCGCCCTGCCGCGCGGCCAGGTCCTGGTCGTGGACGACGGCTCCGACGACGGGACGGCCGAAGTCGTCCGGCGGGTCGCCGGCCCGCGGGTCCGCCTGCTCAGGCGCGAACCGCCGGACGCCCGCCAGGGCAAGGGCCGGGCGCTCAACCACGCCCTTCGCCACCTTCCGCAGGATCTGCTGGACGACGCCGACCGCGTCCTCGTCTGCCTGATGGACGCCGACGGCCGGCTCGACCCGCGGGCCCTGGACACGGCGCTGCCGTACTTCGCCGATCCCCGGGTCGGCGCCGTCCAGATGGGGGTGCGGATCGGCAACCGGACGCAGAACCTCCTGACGCGCATGCAGGACATGGAGTTCGTCGTCTACACCTGGATGTTCCAGCGCACCCGCACCCGCATCGGCTCGGCCGGCCTCGGCGGCAACGGCCAGATCATGCGGCTGAGCGCCCTCCTGGACCTGGGTGACGACCCGTGGTCACCCAGCCTGACCGAGGACCTGGACCTGGGCGTGCGGATGGTGCTGTCCGGCTGGCGTACCGCCTGCGTCCCGGAAGCGACCGTGAGCCAGCAGGGGCTCGTCAGCGTGCGCGCCCTGGCGCGGCAGCGCTCACGCTGGTTCCAGGGGCACCTTCAGGCGCTGCGGCTCGTGCCGTCGGTGGTCGGGCGGGCGTCCGGCCGGGTGGCGACCGACCTGCTGCACGTGCTGCTCAGCCCGTTGCTGATCTTCGTGGGCGCCTTCATGACGGTCTCGCTGGTCGCGTCCCTGGTGGGGGTGGCGTTCTCACCGGCGGCGCGTGAGCAGCTCCTCCAGCCGGTGCCGATCGCGTCGTGGTACACGCTGACGTTCGGCGCGGCCTTCCTGCTCGGGCCGCTCTACGCGCGCATCAGCGGCGACATGGGGCGGTTGCGCGGGCTCTGCTACGGCCACCTGTTCATCGTCTACAACCTGGTCTGGCTCGTGGCGGCCTGCCGGGGGCTGTGGCGGGCGGCGCGCGGCCGGCGGGTCTGGGTGAAGACCGAACGGCTGGCCGATCCGTCGCCGGGGCGCGCGTGAGAGCGCCCGCGGGCCCGGCGCTGGC
>NZ_JBFAIA010000109.1:0-27536 GCF_040654455.1 Nonomuraea sp. NPDC050691 | reverse complement strand
GCGGCCGCCCGCGCGCCCGCCCTCGGCCCGGCCGGGGTCCGGGCCGCGGTCACGGGCGTCCGCGCCGTCGAAGTCGTCCTCGTCCTCGTCGTCCTCGTACGGGGCCAGCGGGCGCAGCACGCAGTACCAGATGCCGGCGGCGGCCACCACGAGCAGCGCGGCGGTGAAGAACCCGGGCACGGCGAAGCGCATCGCCCCGAGGACGGCCAGCGAGGACGGCACCACGACCAGCACGGCGTGGAGGTTGTCGGTGTCGTACTCGTCGCCGTTGCGCCACCGTAGCGCGGCCACCACCAGCGCTCCCAGCAGGAGCGCCGTCACGATGACGTGGGCGCCGATGAGGAGGTAGTCGGGGATGAGCCCCCAGTGCCCGTTGCCGGGGGGCAGCACCTTGACCATGCCGTCGCCGTCGATGATCGGGTCCGCGAGGAGGATGACGCCCGCCACGATCGTGAACGCGGCGCCGAACAGCCAGGCGGCGAACTTCGGCGGCACCTTCTCGGCCAGCAGCTGGATCAGGCCGATGGCGAGCCAGAGCGGCGCCAGCAGCGATCCGGTGAGCTGGTAGAGCTTGAACGTGACGGGGCCGAAGCCCGTCAGGTAGCCGAGGCCGATCACGGCGAGTGAGAGGCAGAGCGCGACCGCCGCGACGGTCCAGGCGATCAGCCACCCCTCGACCTCCTCACGCAACCGGCGCACGAGGGCGCCCGTGGCGATCGCGGCGAGGAGCGCACCGGCGAAGGCAATGACAGCAACGAGGATCTCCATGGTGACTCCAATGCTGCCGGACGATGCCTCCCAGCCGGTAGCCGAAGAGGGAACGGGTCGGTCCAACACGGTATCCGCCGATTACGGCAAGTCATGCCTGCTGGAGCTGGATTGTGCAATTTCCAGTTGATTTCTAGAGTGTTCGAGCACGCCGCACCCCTTACCCGTAGGGATACCGGATGCCTGACTCGTGGCCGTTCGCCGGGCTGCTCTCCCCAGCGGTCCCCGGCGCCGCCCGGACGTCCGAGCTCGCCGTACGTGAGGAGCTCCCCGACGACTTACGCCTGCTGGTGCTGCGCGCCAAGACTGGTGACACGGAGGCTTTTGGCACGCTCTATGACCGTTACGTTGGGCTGGTCTATCGCTACATCTATTTCCGGGTGGGATCCCATCCGCTCGCGGAGGACCTGACCAGCGAGACCTTCCTGCGCGCGTTACGCCGCGTCGCCGACTTCACCTGGCAGGGGCGCGATTTCGGGGCCTGGCTCGTGACGATCGCCCGCAACCTGGTGGCCGACCACTTCAAGTCGGGCCGCTACCGGCTGGAGATCCCGACGGGGGAAGTGATCGACGTCCCGCTCGACGGCGCGCACATTCCCGAGAACGCCGTGGTCACGGCCATCATCAACGACCGGGTGCTGCGCGCGGTGCGCGAGCTCGGCCCGGAGCAGCAGGAGTGCGTGGTGCTGCGTTTCCTGCACGGTCTGTCGCTGGCCGAGACGGCGTTGATCATGGGGAAGAAGAGTGGAGCGATCAAAGCCCTGCAGTTCCGGGCGGTCAAGGCGCTGGCGCGAGCTCTCCGCCATGACCTTGCGTAACCTCCCATCACGTCACTTCGTTAGGCATTTGTCACGACTGGAACTTTTTCGGGGGATATCAGGGAGCTGTCATGGGTAAGTCGCGCAGATCGCGCGAACGCGTGCTGGGTCACCTCACCGAGCTGCGGGAACTCCCGCTCGGCGGCGGGCCGAGCGACGCGTTCCGCGACCGGCTGCGTGACGAACTCCTCACCGCCCGTTCCGACGCCTCCGAACGCTCCGCGCGCCGCCCCCGCGGCCCCCGCTCCGCCTCCTCCCGCTCCTCCCGGCGTGGCCCCGGCTCCTCCCGGCGCCGCGTGCGCGCGCGTCCGTGGCTGTCGCAGCTGGCCACGCTCAGCCTGGCGGCCGCCATGATGGTGTCGGCCTTCGCCACGTACCGCGCGGTGCCCGGCGACACGCTCTACCCGCTCAAGCGCGCGGCCGAGAGCACCCTCGTCCGGCTCAGTGACGACGACGTCGAGCGCGCCGAGCGCGAGCTCGACTCGGCCAAGGCCAGGGCCGAGGAGGTGGCCGAGTTGCTCGGCCCCTCCCACGAGGACTCCCCCGGCAACGACGCGCTGGTCGGGAGGACGCTCAAGGACATGGAGGAGTCCACCCGCTCCGGCATCAGCAGGCTGGAACGCGTGCGTCCCCGCTCGCCGAAGATCAGGACCTTCGCCCGGGACCAGCGCGACATGGTCGAGCCCATGCTGGAGCGCATGGACGGCGAGGATCAGGACCAGGCGACCGGATACCTCGACTACATCGAAGGACTCGCGGCTCCGCCTGGGTAAGCTGAAGCTCATGTGGCGGCTAATCCGACGACGGCGCGAGGTGGAGGCGGAGATCGCCGGTGAGGCCGCGGCGGCGGCCGCCGTGACGGCGCCCCCGGCCGAACCCGACCTGGAGGCGGCGGCCTTCTTCGACGTCGACAACACGATGATGCGCGGCGCCTCGATCTACCACTTCGCACGTGGTCTAGCGACGCGCGGCATGTTCACGACGTCCGACCTGTTCAAGTTCGCCGTGGGCCAGGCGGTGTTCCGCCTGCGCGGCAACGAGAACCCCGAGCACATCGCCGTGGCCCGCGAGACCGCCCTCGCCTTCGTCGCGGGCGCCAAGGTCGACGACGTCGTACGGCTCGGCGAGGATATCTACGACGAGGTCATGGCCGACCGCATCTGGGGCGGCACCCGCGCGCTCGCGCAGAGCCACCTCGACGCGGGCCAGCGGGTCTGGCTGGTCACCGCCACCCCGATCGAGCTGGCCAGGGTCATCGCCCAGCGGCTCGGCCTGACCGGCGCGCTCGGCACCGTCGCCGAGACCCGCGACGGCGTCTACACCGGGCGGCTGGTCGGCGACCTGCTGCACGGCCCGGCCAAGGCCGAGGCGGTGCGGGCGCTGGCCCGCCGCGAGGGCCTCGACCTCACCCGCTGCACCGCCTACAGCGACTCGGCCAACGACCTGCCCATGCTGTCGCTGGTCGGCCACGCGGTGGCCATCAACCCCGACACCGAGCTGCGCGAGCACGCCAAGGAGGTCGGCTGGCCGGTCAAGGACTTCCGCACCGGCCGCAAGGCGACGCTGACCGCCCTGCCCATCGCCGCGGGCGTGGGAGCGGTGGCGGGCGGCGTCGCGGCCGGCATCGCGCTGCGCCGCCACTACCGCCCCCACCTGTAGGGGCTACCGGAGCCTCGCGAAGAGCTGGTCGGCCTCCGGCTGCTTCCAGGCGATCCGGTTGGGGTCGGGCGGATAAGGCTTCCAGGGCACGGTGACGAATTTCGGCAGCCGGCTGTCGCTCATGGAGACGGCGAGGTCGGCCATCGTCTCCAGATCGAAACCCTTGTCCGTCTTGATCGACTTGGTGGCTGCGGCGAGGAACGAGCGCAGCCTGCCCGGGTCGGTGAGCGTCTTCTTCGCCTTGGCCAGCATCGCGCGCAGGAGCGCCTGCTGGCGCTTGATCCGCTGGATGTCGGAACCGTCGCCCAAGGAGCGCAGCCGCATGTATCCGAGCGCCTGCTCACCGTTCAGTGTTCTCATGCCCACCGGGAGTCTCAGCTGGGACTTCGCATCGTTCACGGGCTGCTTGACCTTTATCTGGACGCCGCCCAGGGCGTCCACCACCTCCTTGAAGGCGTTGAAGTCCACCTCCATCATGTGGTCGATCCGCACGTCCGTCAGGGTCTCGATCGTCTTGACCGTGCAGGTGAGCCCGCCCTTGTCGAACGCCGAATTGATCATGTCCATCCTGGCCGGCACTGATCCGCACCGCGGGATCTGCACCATCGAGTCGCGCGGGATGCTGACCGCCGTGATCTCCTTGCGATCGGCGGGCAGGTGCACCAGCAGGATCGTGTCGGTGCGCGCCCCCCTCGACGCGCGGAAGCGCTCCGAGCCCGCCCGGCTGTCGGTGCCGACGACCAGCACGTTGAGCGCGCCGGTCGCCACCTTCGCCGGCCGGGCCCCGGCCGGCGGGGCGACGGTCTGGGTGCCGCGCAGCACCAACGTGGGCACGGCGACCGCGGCGGCGGTGGCGACGGCCGCCAGGCCGGTCAGCAGCAGGCCGACCCTCCTCCGGCGTGGCCTGGCCTGGGTCAGGCGGTTGCGCTGCCGCGCCAGCGTGGCGGGCGGCTCGTGCTCCAGCGCGGCGCCGAGGTCGCGCAGCAGCTTCATGTCGTCCATCGTCACGCCTCCTCGTCGAGCAGCGGGTTCGTGTCGCCCAGCGCCGCGCGTACCTTCCGCCTGCCCCGGTTGAGGCGGGAGCGCACGGTGCCGATGGGGATGCCGAGGGCCTGCGCGGTCTCCTCGTACGTGAGGTCGCCCCAGGCGATGAGCAGCAGCACGTCGCGGTCCTTGGCGGGCAGGGCGGCCAGCGCGCTGGCCAGCTCGGGCCGCGCGGCCTGCGCGGAGACGCCGGCGGCGACCCGGTCGGCGGGCGAGTCCACGCTGTCCTCGACGGGTGCGCGCAGCAGGGCCCGGTAGCGGGCCGCCTCGGTGCGGCGGTGGCGCGAGATGAGCTTGGTGAGGATGCCGAACAGCCAGGGCCGCGCGTCGGCGTAGGCCAGGTCGTAGCTCCTGCGGCGGGAGAAGGCGACCAGGAACGTCTCGCCGACGAGGTCCTCCGCGGGCTCGGGGCCGAGCCGCTTGGAGACGTACCTGTAGAGCATGGCGGAGTAGCGGTCGAACAGCTCGGCGAACGCCTCCGGCTGGGTCCAGGAGGCGCTGACGAGGTCGGCGTCAGCGCCCCTGGTGGCGGGTTGCGTGATCATCTCCGCCCTTCGGTGGGGAAGTCGGTCGGAGATGTCTCTCCACAACCCGCCATCCGGGTTCACGCGGCGGGAACCGCGCGGACCCGCGGCGGGGCCGACCCTACAGCTCCTTGAGGAAGCCGCCGTCGACCACGAACTCGGCGCCCGTCGTGCTGCCGGAACGCGGGGACGCGAGCAGCGCCACCGCGTCGGCGATCTCCTGCGGGTGGACCAGGCGGCCGGTGACCATCCGCATCATCTGCGGGGCCACCGTGGAGATGACGCTGTCCTTGTCGGCGCCGGCCATCCCGGCGATGACCTCGGCCGCGCCGCCCTCCTTGGTCCACCAGTCGGTGAGCACGGCGCCGGGCAGGACGGTGTTCACCCGGACGCCCTGCGGGCCGTACTCCTCGGACAGGGCCTTGCCGACATGGTCGAGCGCCGCCTTGGCCGCGCCGTAGTCGACGTTCATCGCGGACGGCTGCTTGCTCGTCGTGGAGGAGACGTTGACGATCGCGCCGCCGCCGCGCTCCAGCATGACCGGCACGGCCTCGCGGATCATCCGGATCGCCGCGAACAGGTTGAACTCGAACATCTCCTGCCAGGCGGCGTCGTCGGGCGCCATGAAGCCGACGCGCGGCAGCGTGACGCCGGGCGGCGGGCCGCCGGCGTTGTTGACCAGGATGTCCACGCCGCCGAACTCCTCGACCGCGGCGGCCACGACTCGGGTGGGCGCCTGCGGGTCCATCAGGTCGGCGGCCACGTGAACCACCTTGTCCGGCAGGTCGTCGGTGCGGGTGCGGGAGACCGCCACGACGTGGGCGCCCTCCTCGTGCAGGGTGCGCGCGACGGCCAGGCCGATGCCCTTGGACGCGCCGGTCACGACGGCCACACGGCCGGAAAGCTGCAGGTCCACGATGTTTCCTCTGGGTCGGTGTTCTTGACGTTCGTAGGAACACCGACCCCGCGCGACCGGTTGCGGGGGAGCGCGAAGATCTAGAGAAAAGGCGGGAACGCGTGGCCGCGGCGCAGCCGCAGCTCGGTGAGCAGCTGCTGGATGACCTCGCGGACGTGGTCGGTCAGCTCGAAGACCACCATCGGGTCGTCGGCGGCCGACGGGTCGTACTCGTCGGTGCGGATCGGCTCACCGAACTCGATCATCCACTTGGACGGCAGCGGCACCAGCCCCAGCGGGCCGAGCAGCGGGAAGAACGGCGTGATCGGCAGGTAGGGCAGCCCGAGCAGGCGCGCCAGGGTGGGCAGGTCGCCGATCTTCGGGTAGATCTCCTCGGCCCCCACGATGGCGGTCGGCACGATCGGCACGCCCGCCCTGATGGCGGAGGCCACGAAGCCGCCCCTGCCGAAGCGCTGCAGCTTGTAGCGCTCGGAGTAGGGCTTGCCCACGCCCTTGAAGCCCTCGGGGAACACCCCGACCAGCTCGCCCTTGCGCAGCAGCCGGTCGGCGTCCTCGGGGCAGGCCAGCGTGTGGCCGGTCTTGCGCGACAGGTGGCCGAGCAGGGGAAGCTGGTAGACCAGGTCGGCGCCGAGCAGGCGCAGCGGCCGTCCCGCCTCGTCGTGCAGCGCCACCTGCATCATGAGCGCGTCGACCGGGAGCGTGCCGGAGTGGTTGGCGACGACGAGCGCGCCGCCGTCGGCGGGCACGTTCTCCAGCTCGACGGTCTCGACCCGGAACCAGTGGCGGTAGAGGGGCCTGATCAGCTCCAGCATCACCTTGTCGGTGAGTTCGGCGTCGTAGCCGAACTCGTCGACCTCGTAGTCGCCGGTGACGCGCCGCCGCAGGAAGGCCAGCGCCTCCGCGAGCGGGTCGGGCCGGTCGGACTGGTCGTAGGAGGGGGCAGCGGTGATCGGGATCACCCGCGCCTCCTCGTGGTCCGGGACGCTCACCTGCGGGCACCTCCGAGCGGGCGAAGCCTTCGCGACCGCAGGAAGTCGTCGAACGCCGCGCCGGTCGTGAACTTGGGCTTCCAGCCGAGCTCCGCCTCCAGCCGCGAGCAGTCGACCACGCGGCCGTGGCTCATCAGCCGCACCTGCTCGGGCGAGTAGTCGACCAGCCCCGCCCGGCGCGCGGCGTCGCCCAGCATGCGGAAGGCCGGCGCGAGCAGCGGCATCGACGCCCTGCCCGCGCGGCGCGCGCACTGCGACAGCAGCAGCACACCGGCCCCGGCCACGTTGAACGTGCCGGGGTGGTCCTCCGTCGCCATCCGGCGCAGCACCTCGACCGCGTCGTCCTCGTGGACGAACTGCAGCCGCGGGTCGAAGCCGAACACCGTCGGCAGCACCGGCTGGGTGAAGTAACGGGTCAGCGGCGAGTCGACGCCCGGACCCATGAAGTTGGCGAAGCGCAGCAGCGAGACCGTGATGTCGGGGCGGCGGCGCGCGAAGCCGCGCACGTAGCCCTCCACCTCGGCCGCGTCCTTGGCGTAACCGTGGACCGGGCCGTCGTGGGGCTCCAGGTCCTCGGTGAACACCGCGGGGTCCCGGGGCGACGACCCGTAGACGGCCGTGGTGGAGCGCACCACGACCCGCCGCACGGTGGCCGACCGCTGGCACGCGCCGAGCAGTTGCATGGCGCCGATGACGTTGTGCTCCTTCATCAGCGCCCGCCCGGTGGTGCGCGAGGGAGCGCTCACCAGACTCATGTGCACGACGGTGTCGATGTCAGCGGCCGCGATCACCTGGGCGATGTCGGGGCTGCGCAGATCCACCCGGACGAACTCGGTCCGGCCGAGGGAGATGCCGCCGTCCCGCGTGAGGGAGGGGGGCGGCACGGTGTCGACTCCGATGACGCGGCTGATGTCCGGGTCTGCCGCCAGGACGCTCGCCACCCGGGCGCCGATATGGCGCGAGACCCCGGTGACGAGCACGGTGTGGGTCATCAGCGCCTCGCAGCTGCGTGTGTCTTACTTCTTGTTACGCCGCTGGATGCGCGTCTTCTTGAGCAGCTTGCGGTGCTTCTTCTTGGCCATCCGCTTGCGGCGCTTCTTGATCACAGAGCCCACGGGACCCCCAGTGCTGGTAGCAAGTACGACGGTATGCGAGCGCATACCGGCTCACAGACTACCGGCGATCCACGGTAGATCGCCCCAAGGGGGGGCGAGAGCCCGGCCGCGTGGCGCCGGCCAGGCCTCTCCCGCGTCGGCACTCGCGGTGTTCCGCACACCGCTACTCCAGCATCAGCCTGCCTCGATGTAGGCCTCCCGAAGATAGTCGTGCACCGCCTGCTCGGGCACTCTGAAGGACCGGCCGACTCGGATGGCCGGCAGCTCGCCGGAGTGCACCAGCCGGTACACGGTCATCTTGGACACCCGCATGACCGTGGCGACTTCTGCCACGGTCAGGAACTTCACCTCGCTGAGAGGTCTTTCGCCTGCAGCCATCGGACGCCTCTTCCGCACGTGTTTCCGGGTTATCCCCACTGGTGCCATTGCTCACGCACGTGTACTGCTGTCAGCGTAAGACGGGACTCCGAGTCGGCAAACCCCCTAGTTTCTCAGTTGGCGGAGCCCTCTGTCAGCCGGACCAGCGAAATGGCTGGCCAGCACTGCTGCCGTGCACCTCGCCTCGACGTTGGAACCGTCCAACTCGTCACACATAGAGTCGCCCAGGGTGCGCCAAAAGTTGGCAAAGGGACAGCGAGCCTCTTGGAATGCAGGCGCGAAAAGACCGTATCGGGAGGGCCGAATTGAACTCAAAGGGCCCGTGTGACCAGTGTGACGAGCCGGTCCGTCAGCGGTGCGTAAAAGCGCGGTAGCACGTTGTCGTCGAGCGGGACGACAACGTCGATCTTCCCCTCGGCCTCACCGACGAACAGCCCGGGGTCGTTGCTGTCGGCGAAGGCCACCGTGGGCACGCCCGCCTGGCCCGCGGCCCCGGCCCAGCCGTGGTCGGCGATGACGAGGTCCGGCGGGGCGTCGCCCAGCTCGGCGAGCATCCACTCCATCGGGGCGGCGTCGTGGGTGTGGACGAAGCCGCCCTTGTCGTCGAGCATCGCCACGTCGTCGAGGTAGCGGAGCCGCCGCGGCCGGCCGAAGCCCGTCCCGGAGTACGTCCAGCCCTCGGCGGGCGTCAGCAGCGTCGCGCCGCGCTCGGCGGCGAGGCGGGCGAGCGGCAGGTGGACGGCCAGCAGACCGGTCGGGTGGCCGGTGGCGAACAGCAGCCGCGGGCGCTCACGCGACAGGGCGGCGGCGATGCGCTCGGCCATGGCGTCGAGGGCGTCGATCGTGAGGTCGGGGTCGATGGTGTCCTGCCCCCAGCGGTGGCCGGGGTCGGCGACCACGCCCGCGGACTTGGCCATCAGCTCCAGGACGTCGCGGAAGGACCAGGACTGCTCGCAGGTCAGGCCCAGCAGGTAGTACGGGTCGCCGTTGGCCAGGGAGCTGTAGTGGTCGAGGTTGTTCTCGCGGGGGGTCGCGACATCGCCGGCGATGCGGGTGCGCACCAGCTGCTCGCGGAGTTCGTCGCGGCTCAGCACTGCTCTTCCTCGTCAGGGCATGGGGGCTCGTCAGGGCATGGGATCGAGGCCGTGCAGGGGGAAGACCGCCTTGCGGGTCGCCATGATCGCACGGTCTATGGGATCTCCTGGGTCATAACCACCGGAAAGTGGACGAAATTCCGGACTGCGACCGTCTGTCATGGTGAGCGGCGGGGTCTCCCCCGTGCGCTCCCGCGCGAGGCGCCGCCACTCCTCGCCGGTCGGCGTGGCCGGGGCGATCGGGTGCCCCGCGACCTCGGCGATCAGGTGCGTCCACGCCCGCGGCACCACCTGCACCAGCTCGTAACCGCCGCCGCCGGTGACGATCCACCGGCCGCCCGCCGTCTCGTGGGCCAGGCGGTGCAGCGCGGCGTACGCGGCGCGCTGCCCGTCGACGCTGAGCATGAGGTTGGCCAGCGGATCGAGGGCGTGGCTGTCGCAGCCGTGCTGGGTGACCAGGACCTCCGGCCGGAACTCGCGCAGCAGCGGCGGCACCACCGCGTCGAAGGCCCGCAGCCACCCGGCGTCGCCGCAGCCTGCGGGGAGCGGCACGTTGACGGCCGTGCCCTCGGCGCCGGTCTCCTCCGAGAAGCCCGTGCCGGGGAAGAGTGTGCGCGGGCTCTCGTGCAGGCTGATCGTCAGCACGCGGGGGTCGCCGTAGAAGGCCGCCTGCACGCCGTCGCCGTGGTGGACGTCGACGTCCACGTACGCGACCCGGGTGGCGCCCCGCGCCAGCAGCCAGGCGATGGCCAGCGCCGGGTCGTTGTAGACGCAGAACCCGCTGGCCGTGGCGGCCATCGCGTGGTGCAGGCCGCCCGCCACGTTGACCGCGTGCTCTGCCGTGCCCTCCCACACCGCCCGGGCGGCGGCCAGGGACGCGCCGGCGATCAGCGCGGAGGCCTCGTGGACGCCGCGGAAGGCGGGGTTGTCCGGCGTGCCCAGCCCCGCCGACAGGTCGGGCGCGCCGGTGACCGAGACCCGCTTGACCGCCTCGATGTAGCCGCGCTCGTGGACCATGGCCAGCTCGTCGTCGCCCGCGGGGGCGCACCCGGCCAGCTCCACCTTGTCGAGGACGCCCAGCTCGCGGGCCAGCGCCATCGTCAGCTCGACCCGGACGGGCGCGAGCGGATGCCCGGGGCCGAAGTTGTATGAGGTGAGAGCGTCGTCCCAGATGACCCGTGCTGTCCGACTCATAGCTCTCCCGTTTCATCGCCTTGGGGCGACGTTACCGCAGCGTCCGCGGGTGTGGCCCCCCTGGCGGTCCCTGTTGATCAAGGTGAGATGTCACCGCCCTCCCGCCCCGCCGGCGAGCCCGCATACGCGGGCACATCCCGAATAAGGTCGCATCATGGCTCTCCTCCGGCCGGCGGCCCGGCGCGTCGCGGCCGTGTGGCGCTTCCTGAGGCGGCCCCGGGTCTTCGACGTCGCGCTCGTCGTCGTACTGGCCGCTGTCGGGGCCATCGGCATGGCGTCGGTCATCGTGCAGGGCCATCCCGACCTGGCGGCCGGCGCCACCCACTACGTGATCACCACGATCCCCCTCCTCGTCCGGCGCCGTCACCCGGTCCACGCCGTCGCCCTCGTCACCGCCCTCGACCTGACGGGCCTGGCCACCGGCGTCATCGAAGGGGCCAACGTGCCCATGTCGATCGCCCTGTACAGCGTCGGCCGCCACACCCGGGGCAGGACGGCCGTCCTGGTCACCGCCGCGACGGCGGTCGTCCACAACGTCGCCGCCGCGCTCGCCGTGGGAGGCCCCGCCGTCTGGACGCCCAGCGCGTTCGCGTTCTTCGCGTCCATGGGCGTGGGGCAGTTCGTCCGCGTCCGCGCCGAGCTCAACGAACGCGACCGCACGGAGGCGGCCGAGGCCGCGGTCCGCGCCGAGCGGCGGCGCATCGCCCGCGAGCTGCACGACGTCGTCGCCCACCACCTCAGCGTGATCAACGCCCTGGTCGGCGGCGCCCGCGCCACGCTCCCGCCCGGCCACGACGTCACCCGCGAGGCCCTGTCCGGCGCCGAGCAGACCGCCCGGCAGGCGCTGGCCGAGATGCGCCAGCTCCTGTACGTGCTGCGGGCCGGCGACGGCGACGGCTCCGACGCGGCCACGGGCGTCGGAGCCGACCGCCTGCCCGCGCTGGTCGAGGAGGCCCGCACCGCCGGCCTCCCGGCCGAGCTGACCGTGACCGGCGCGGCCGTGCCCCTGCCGGCGGCCGTGGACCACGCCGTGTACCGCATCGTCCAGGAGGCGCTGACCAACACCCGCAAGCACGCCCCGGGCGCGCGGGCCCGCGTCCTGCTCGCGTACGAGCCCGAGACGGTCGAGGTGGAGGTCGTGGACGACGGCGCCGACGGCGCCCAGCCGGACGGGCCGCCCGGGTTCGGGCTCGGCGGCATGGCCGAGCGGGTGGCGCTGTGCGGCGGCGAGTTACGCGCGGGCCACCGCCCGGAAGGCGGCTTCCGGGTGCGGGCCCGCATCCCTCTGGAGATCCCCTTGGAGCAGGCATGACCCCGGTGGAGCAGGCATGATCACGGTGTTGCTGGCGGACGACCACGCGCTGGTGCGCAAGGGTTTCCGCCTCATGCTGGACGCCCAGCCGGACATGACCGTGGTCGGCGAGGCCGGCGACGGCGAGGAGGCGGTCGAGCAGAGCCGGCGGCTGCGGCCCGACGTGGTGCTGATGGACCTGCACATGCCCGTCCTCGACGGGGTCCGCGCCACCGAGCTGATCACGGCCGAGCTGCCCGAGGTGCGGGTGCTCGCGCTCAGCACGTTCGACCTGGACGAACACGTCCTGGCCGCGCTGCGGGCCGGGGCCAACGGCTTCCTGCCCAAGGACGTCTCCCCGGAGGAGCTGGTGGAGGGGGTGCGCGTGGTCCACCGGGGCGAGTCGGCCGTCGCGCCGCGGCTGCTGGCCCGCCTCATCGGCACGTTCGTCCGGGCCGCCCGCCCGCGCCGCCCCGGCCGCCCCTCCGCCCTGTCCGGGCTCACCGACCGGGAGCGCGAGATCCTCGTGCTGATCGGGCGGGGCCGCTCCAACGGCGAGATAGCCACCGAGCTGGGCGTCTCCCCCTCGACCGTGAAGAACCACGTCACCAGCCTGTTCGGCAAGCTCGGCGTCAGGGACCGCGCCCAGGCGGTCATCGCCGCCTACGAGTCAGGGATGATCACACCAGGAGAGTAGGACCGCGCTCCCAGGGCGCGCGCCCACGAACGGTCCTCCGGCAGGAGGATCACTCGCCGCCGGGCCGCCAGGCTGGGGACATGACCGCGATACGCGCGACGAACCTGACCAAGAGCTACGGCCGGACCGTCGCCGTGGCAGACCTCTCCTTCGACGTCGGGCCCGGCCGGGTGACCGGATTCCTCGGGCCGAACGGCGCCGGCAAGTCCACGACGATGCGCATGATCCTCGGCCTCGACCGCCCCACCGGCGGATCGGTGCTCGTGGACGGCATACCGTACCGGGAACTACGTCACCCGCTGCGCAAGGTGGGCGCGCTGCTGGACGCCAAGGCCGTCCACGGCGGGCGCAGCGCGCGCGACCACCTCCTGGCCATCGCCCAGAGCAACGCGATCCCGGCGGGCCGGGTCATGGAGGTGCTGGAGACCGTCGGCCTGCGCGAGGTGGCCCGCAAGCGGATCGGCGGGTTCTCCCTCGGCATGTCGCAACGGCTCGGCATCGCCGCCGCGCTCCTCGGCGACCCCGAGATCCTCATCTTCGACGAGCCGGTCAACGGGCTCGACCCCGACGGGATCCTGTGGATCCGCACGTTCATGCGCGAGCTCGCCGCCGAGGGGCGCGCGGTGTTCGTCTCCAGCCACCTCATGAGCGAGATGGCGCAGACCGCCGACCACCTCGTCGTCATCGGCAGGGGCCGGCTGATCGCCGACACGAGCGTGGCGGAGTTCATCGGACGCAGCTCGCAGGCGTACGTACGCGTGCGCTCGCCCCGGCTGGCCGAGGTGGCCGATCTGGTCAAGGTCGGCGAGCTGCACCCGGACCACCTGCGCGTGACGGCGATGTCGCCGCTGGAGATCGGCACCCTCACCGCCCGGGCCGGTCTGCCGCTGGAGGAGCTGACGCTCGTGCAGCCCTCGCTGGAGGCGGCGTACATGGAGCTCACCAAGGACAGCCTGGAGTACTCGTCGTGATCGACATCATCCGTTCGGAATGGACCAAGCTGCGCTCGGTCCGCTCGACCATGTGGACGCTCGGCACCGCCGCGCTGCTCATGCTGGCCATCGGCACCCTGATGTCGATCGCGGTGAAGAACTCCCACGAGGGCCCGGTGCCGCCCGCCCAGGCCACCGCGATCAGCCTGGCCGGCTACTCCTTCGCCGCGCTGGCCGTCGCCGCGCTGGGCGCGCTGGTCGTGACCAGCGAATACCGCACGGGCGCCATCCGGGTGTCCTACATGGCGGTGCCGAGGCGGCTGCGGCTGCTGGCCGGCAAGCTGGTGGTGTTCACGGTGGTGGCACTGGCGGCCTGCACGGCCGCCTCGTTCGCCAGCTTCCTCGTCGGCCAGGCCATCCTCGGCGGGGCCTCGCTCGGCGACCCCGGCGTGCTGCGCACGGTCACCGGCACCGGCCTCTTCCTGACGGCGTGCGGCCTGTTCGGGCTGGCGCTCGGCGCCCTCGTCCGGCACACGCCCGGCGCGATCGTCTCGGCCATCGGGCTGATCCTCGTGCTGCCGCAGGTCACCCGCGTGCTGCCCGGCCAGTGGGGCAAGACGGTGAACGACTGGTTCACCTCCAACGCCGGGAGCCAGGTGGCGTTCCCGTCGCCGTCCAGCTCACTCGGGCCGTGGAGCGGGTTCGCCGTCTACCTCGGGTGGATCGCCGTCACGCTGGCCGTCGCCTGCGTTTTGACCGTGCGCCGCGACGCCTGACCCCGGGCGTGCCCGGCTACTCGTCGCGGTGCCTATTCGGCGCGGTGCCTATTCGGCGCGGTGCCTATTCGGCGCGGAGGGCGACCACGGGGTCCAGGCGGCCCGCCCTCCGCGCCGGCGCCACGCCGAAGAACACCCCCACCACGGCCGACACGCCGAACGCCAGCGCGATCGACCACCACGTGATCGACGCCGGCACCTCCGTGAACGACCGGATCGCCACCGCCCCGCCCACGCCCAGCACGATGCCGAGCACGCCGCCGATCGTGGTCAGCAGCACCGCCTCGATGAGGAACTGGGCCAGCACGTCGCGCTGCCGGGCGCCGAGCGCCTTGCGCAGCCCGATCTCCTTGGTCCGCTCCCGCACGCTGACCAGCATGATGTTGGACACGCCGACCCCGCCCACCAGGAGGGAGATGCCGGCGATGGCCGCGAGCACGCCGGTCAGCATGCCGAGCACGCTGCCGATCGTCCCGAGGAGCTGCGTCTGGGTGACGGCCGAGAACTTCTCGCCCGGGTACCGCTCGGTGAGCGCGGCCACGACCCTGCCCTGCAGCGCCTCCACCTCGTCCGCCCCCGATGCGCCCACGGCCAGCCCGTTGACCCGGTCGACGCCGAGCATGCGCTGCGCCGTCGTCACCGGCACGTGCACCTCCTGGTCGCGGGAGAGCCCGAACGTCTGCCCGACCGTGGCGTACACGCCGACCACCCGGAACCGCGCCCCGGCGATCGAGACCTGCCGCCCCACCGGGTCCACGTCGCCGAACATCCGCGCCGCCACCTCGGAGCCGAGCACGGCCACGCGGCGCCGGGTGTCGACGTCGGTCTCGCTCAGGTGGCGGCCCTTGGCGAGGGGCCGCTGGAAGACGTTCGTGAGGTTCTGGTCGGTGCCGATGACCGTGACGAACGCCTCCGTACGGCCCACCCGGACGGTCTCCCCCGACTGGAGCGACACGGTCACCTTGGCCGGGTCGCCCACCACGCGCCGCACGTAGGCCACGTCGGCCAGGCTCAGCCGGCTCTGCGTCGGCGCAGCTCCCACGGTGAGCTGCCCGGGCACGACCAGGATGATGTTGGTGCCGAGGCCGGAGATCTGCTTCTCCACGGCGTCCTTCGCGCCCGTGCCGACCGAGACGAGGATGACCACGGCCAGCACGCCGATGATGACGCCGAGCATGGTCAGGGCGCTGCGCAGCCGGTTGACCCGCAGCGCCTCCAGCGCCATGACGAACGCCTCGCGCCCCCTCACGGCCTTCCCTCCGCCCCGGCGTCCAGACCCATGTCAAGGCCGGTGTCCAGCTCGATGCGCCCGTCGCGTACGTGGATCTGGCGGCGGGCGTGCGCGGCCACCTCCGGCTCGTGCGTGACCAGCACGACGGCGACCCCGCGTTCGGCGTTGAGCCGGTCGAGGATCGCCATGACCTCCGTGCCGTTGCGCGTGTCCAGGTTGCCCGTGGGCTCGTCGGCGAGCAGCACCTTCGGCTCGCCGACCAGCGCCCGGGCGATGGCGACCCGCTGCTGCTCGCCGCCGGACATCTGCGACGGCCGGTGCCCCATCCGGTGGCCGAGCCCGACCGACTCCAGCGCCGCCCTGGCCCGCTCGCGCCGCTCGGTCCGGCCGAGGCCCCGGTAGACGAGGGGCAGCGCGACGTTGTCGAGGGCGGTGGTCCTGGCCAGCAGGTGGAAGGACTGGAAGACGAAGCCGATGGTCTGGTTGCGCAGCTCCGCCAGCCGCGTGTCGGACAGCCCGGACATCTCCACCCCGTTGATCCGCAGCACGCCGGAGGTGGGCCGGTCGAGGCAGCCGAGCAGGTGCATGAGCGTCGACTTGCCGGAGCCCGACGGCCCGACGATGGCCGCGAACTCGCCCTGGCCGATCCGGAGCGACACGCCCCGCAGCGCCTCGACGGACACGCCGTCGAGGTCGTAGCGGCGGGTGAGGTCCACGGCCTCGATCGCGGGCGGCCCCGTAGGCGTCCTGGCGGGCGGGGCCGGGGGTGTCGTGGCGGACGGGTCCGGGGACGTCATGGCAGGCGCTGGCCCGGCCGTACGGAGTCGGCGCCCTTGACGACGACCCGCTCGCCGACCGACAGCCCGCTCAGCACCTCGACCACCGCCTCGCCCTGGGCGCCGAGCTTGACCACGCGGCGCTGAGCGACCCCGTCGCGCACCGCCCAGACGACGCTCTCGCGCCCGCTGGAGACGATCGCGGACGCCGGGACCGACACGGCCGACGGCGACTCGCGCACGGTCAGCCGCGCCACCGCGCTCATGCCCGGCTTGGGCGTGGGGGCCTCGGCGCCGTCGTCGAACGACCCCGGGCCGAGCGAGAGCTGCACGGGGTAGCTGACGCCGCCCGTCGTGCCCTCCTTCGGGGTGACGCCGACGCCGGTGACGCGACCCGTGTAGCCGGCCCCCGGGACGGCGTCGAGCTCGACCGTGGCCCTGGTGCCCTTCCTGACCAGCAGGACGTCGGTCTCGTCGATGTCGGCGGACAGGGTCAGCTTCGACACGTCGGTGACGGTCACGATCGAGTCGCCGGCCGACACGGGGACGCCGGTCGCCACGGGAGTGCCGGCCCCGCCCGACCCGGTGGACGGAAGCGACGGGAGTTGCTGGCCGCCGCCGGGGATCTGGCTCAGCAGCCCGTCCAGGCCGCCCGAGCCGCCGCCGCCCGAGGCGTGGCCCAGCGTGACCACTCCCGAGAAGGGGGCCCTGATCGTGAGCGACGCGACCGTGCCCTCGGCCGCCTTGACCGCGGCCTTCGCCTGGGTGCGCGAGGCCGCCTGGAGCGAGGCCATGGACCCGGCAAGGCCGCTGAACCCGCTCGTCACGCCCGACAGGACGCCGTTGATCGAGCGGTTGAGCTGGGCGGTGATCGAGGCCAGGGCCCTGGTCTGCGCCCGGTGCTGCGCCTCGGCCAGGTCGATGGCGCCGAGCAGCTGCTTGCGGGCCTGGGCGTCGCGGATCCTGCGCGCCTCCTTGCGGGCCCTGGCGAAGTGCCTGCTGACCTTGGCGTCGAACGCGCGGGTGTCGAACGAGGCGAGCCGCACCTGCGGGCTCGCGAGGCGCGGGGCCGCGGGCGAGGCCTGCTTGGCGGCCTGGCGGGCCTGCTTGAGCTGGCCCTCCGCCTGCGGGGAGCGGATCTTGGCCAGCAGCTCGCCCTTGCGGACGTGGTCGCCCTCGCGGACGTACAGCTTGGCGAGCGTGCCCGGGGCGGGGGCGCGCAGCGTCGCCGTGGCTCGGGCGCCGACCGTGGCGGGGGCCTCGACGACCTCCGTGACGGGGGCGCGCCGGACGTCGGTCAGCTCGACGCCGGCCGGCTCGTCCGAGGTGCAGCCGGCGACGGCGAACAGGAGGAGCAACGGGACGAGCAGCGGGGGGATGCCGCGACGGATCGTCACCCGATCCATCGTAGGGACAGGGGATGGCGGGTCTCGCGTCAGCCCGAGCCTCGCCGCCTCCGGCCGGCCGGCGATCCCCGGACCGCGCCCCGCCGCCTGCGGCGGGTCAGCCCGAGGCCAGCTCGCGGCCGCGGTCGCGGGCGGCCTCGATCGCGGCCAGGAACGCGGCGCGCACGCTGTGCCGTTCGAGCTCGGCGATCGCGGCGATGGTGGTGCCGCCCGGCGAGGTCACGGCCTCGCGCAGGATCACCGGGTGCTCGCCCGAGTCGCGCAGCATCACGGCCGCGCCCACGATCGACTGGGTCACCATGTCGAGGGCCGCGGCCCGCGGCATGCCGAGCAGGATGCCCGCGTCGACCATGGCCTCGACCAGGTAGAAGAAGTAGGCGGGCCCGGAGCCCGACAGCGCGGTCGCCGCGTCCTGCTGGGCCTCGGGGATGCGCAGCACCTTGCCGACGGGCCTGAGCAGGTCCTCGGTGCGCCGGAGGTGCTCCTCGCCCGCGTGGGCGCCCGCCGAGATCACGCTCATCGCCTCGTCGAAGCGGATCGGCGTGTTGGACATGACGCGGACCACCGGCACCTCGACGCCGAGGCGCTGCTCGACGAACCCGGTGGTGATGCCGGCCGCCGCCGTGATCACCAGCCGGTCCGCCGGGACGTAGGGGGCGATCTCGGCCAGCAGCGTCGCCATGTCCTGCGGCTTGACGGCCAGGATGAGCGTCTCGGCCGCCTTGGCGGCCTCGGAGTTGGACAGCGTGCGCACGCCGTACGTCTCGCGCAGCGCGCGCGCCCGCTCGGGCCTGCGCGTGGTCGCCACGATGTCGCCGGGCTGGACGCCCGCCCGCAGCAGCCCGGACAGCAGGGCCTCGCCCATCTTGCCGGTGCCCAGAATCGCGATCACGTCACACCTCCGTCCAGCAGCCTACCGGCGGGCGGATGCCTCAGCGGCGCCCGACCAGGGAGCGGAGGAAGAAGGTCAGGTTGCGGGGGCGCTCGGCCAGGCGGCGCATGAGGTAGGGGTACCAGTCGGCGCCGTACGGCACGTAGACGCGCATCTGGGCGCCGAGCCGGGCCAGGCGCTCCTGTTCGCCGGGCCGCACGCCGTACAGCATCTGGAACTCGAACCTGGAGTGGTCGCGGCCGTGGAGCACGGCGAGCGCCGAGGCGATCTCGACCAGCCGGGGGTCGTGGGTGGCGACCATGGGGTAGCCGGCGCCGGCCATGAGCACCTTGAGGCAGCGCACGTACGCGCGGTCGATGTCGGCCGGCGCGGTGAGCGCGCCCGGCGCGGTGTAGGCGCCCTTGCACAGCCGCACCCGGGCGCCCTCGGCCTCGGCCAGCCTGGCGCAGCGCTCCAGCGCGCCGGGAAGGTACGACTGGACGACCACGCCGACCGAGGGGTGCTCCTTGAGCAGGGTGGCGTGCACCGAGTGGAGCCCGCCGATCGTGTCGTGCTCCTCCGCGTCGAGCGTGAGCGTGATGCCGCGCTCGGCGGCGTGCTCGCAGATCGTGGCGGCGTTGTCCAGCGCGAGCTGCTCCGACAGCCGCAGGCCGAGCGCGGTGAGCTTGACCGACACGTCGGCGCCCTCGGGCAGCAGGCCGAGCAGCGCGAGGTAGGCGTGCACGGTGCCCTCGGCCTGCGCCCGGTCGCCGACCTCCTCGCCCAGGTGGTCGACGGTGACGAGCAGGCCCTCGCGGGTGAGGCCGGCCACGACGGCCGCCACGTCGCCGGCGACGTAGCGGCTGACCACGTCGCGGGTCAGCGGGGAGGTGGAGACGACCCGCTCGACGCGGTCGCTCCTGGAGGCCGCGAGCAGCACCTGACGAAGCACATCTCCAACCCTAGCCGGACACTCCGATCCCCGCCGGACCGCCGTCCGGCGCATCGCGGGACGTCTCCTGAACCGGGCGGGCGCGCCATCCGTCGTACGGGTATGCGGACGATGAAAGCGACTCTTCTGGCCGGATGCGTCGTGCTCGCGATGGGATGCGGCACGGCGACGTCCACCGGGCAGGCCGGCGCGCCCACCGGAGGGCAGGCCGCCTCTCCCGCTCCCGACACCCCCGTCTCCGCCTCGGCGGTGACCACCCCGCCCAAGGGCCCCAAGCCGGTCAAGGCCACGGGCGACGCGGTGAACGTGCGCAAGGTCCCCTGGCAGAAGGCCAAGCCGGTCTCCAAGGGCCGCGCGGTCCAGCTCGTGTGGTCGTCGGGCGTCGAGCCCTGCACGGTCCTGGACCGCGTGAAGGTCAAGGAGACCAGGAAGACCGTGACGCTCACCCTGTACGAGGGCGCCTCCCCCAAGGCGAAGAACGTGGCCTGCATCATGATCGCCATCGACAAGACCACGACGGTCAAGCTCAAGTCCCCGCTCGGCCACCGGAAGATCGTGGACGGCGCCAAGCGCTGACCAGCGGTTCCCGGAGACGAAGCCCGCCCCTGCCCCGGCACGGTCATCCGTGCCGGGGCACTTTTGTGGGCGAAGGCGCGTTTGGTGGGAATGCGGGGCGAGTCATCTAGGTTGAGTCGAGTAGGCTCAAGGCGTTTGACAAAGCCTCACGGCATTCGTAGCTTGAGTCTGACCGACTCAACTTTGACCACAAGGACGTACTCATGGCACGTGCGGTAGGTATCGACCTTGGGACGACCAACTCCGTCGTCTCGATCCTCGAGGGCGGTGAGCCCACCGTCATCGCCAACGCGCAGGGCTCGCGGACCACGCCGTCCGTGGTCGCCTTCGCGAAGAACGGCGAGGTCCTGGTCGGCGAGGTCGCCAAGCGCCAGGCCGTCACCAACGTGGACCGCACCATCCGCTCCGTCAAGCGCGAGATGGGCACCAACTGGTCCCAGGAGATCGACGGCAAGAAGTTCTCCCCGCAGCAGATCAGCGCGTTCGTCCTGCAGAAGCTCAAGCAGGACGCCGAGGCCTACCTGGGCGAGAAGATCACCGACGCGGTGGTCACCGTCCCGGCCTACTTCAACGACGCCCAGCGCCAGGCCACCAAGGAGGCCGGCACGGTCGCGGGCCTCAACGTGCTGCGCATCATCAACGAGCCCACCGCCGCGGCCCTCGCGTACGGGCTCGACAAGGAGCAGGACCAGACGATCCTGGTCTTCGACCTCGGCGGCGGCACCTTCGACGTGTCCCTGCTCGACGTCGGCCAGGAGGACGGCCACGGCTTCGTCGAGGTGAAGGCCACCTCCGGCGACAACCACCTCGGTGGCGACGACTGGGACCAGCGCGTCGTCGACGAGCTGGTCAAGCGCTTCCAGAACGCCCACGGCGTCGACCTGTCCAAGGACAAGATGGCTCTGCAGCGCCTGCGCGAGGCCGCGGAGAAGGCGAAGATCGAGCTGTCCAGCCAGTCCGAGACCACCATCAACCTGCCCTACATCACGGCTTCCTCCGAGGGCCCGCTGCACCTCGACGAGAAGCTGACCCGCGCCGAGTTCCAGCGCCTGACCGCCGACCTGCTCGAGCGGACCAAGGGCCCGTTCCACCAGGTCATCAAGGACGCCGGCATCAAGGTCTCCGACATCGCCCACGTGGTGCTCGTCGGCGGCTCGACCCGCATGCCCGCCGTCACCGACCTGGTCAGGGAGCTGACCGGCGGCAAGGAGCCCAACAAGGGCGTCAACCCGGACGAGGTCGTCGCCATCGGCGCCGCCCTGCAGGCCGGCGTGCTCAAGGGCGAGGTCAAGGACGTCCTGCTGCTCGACGTGACCCCGCTGTCCCTCGGCATCGAGACCAAGGGCGGCATCTTCACGAAGATCATCGAGCGCAACACGACGATCCCGACCAAGCGCTCCGAGGTCTTCACCACGGCCGAGGACAACCAGCCGTCGGTGCAGATCCAGGTCTTCCAGGGCGAGCGCGAGATCGCCTCGTACAACAAGAAGCTCGCCACGTTCGAGCTCACCGGCATCGCCCCGGCGCCGCGCGGCATCCCGCAGATCGAGGTCACCTTCGACATCGACGCCAACGGCATCGTCAACGTCTCCGCCAAGGACCTGGGCACGGGCAAGGAGCAGTCGATGACGATCACCGGCGGCTCCGCGCTGCCGAAGGACGACATCGAGCGGATGATGCGCGAGGCCGAGTCGTACGCCGAGGAGGACAAGAAGCGCCGCGAGGAGGCCGAGGTCCGCAACAACGCCGACGGGCTCGCCTACCAGACGGAGAAGTTCCTCCGCGAGAACGACGACAAGGTCCCGGGCGACATCAAGACCGAGGTCAACGACGCGCTCACCGAGCTGAAGAAGGCGCTGGAGGGCACCGACACCGACACGATCCGCACCTCCGCCGAGAAGCTCGCCACCGTCAGCCAGAAGATGGGCTCGGCGATCTACGCCCAGAGCCAGCAGCAGGCCGGCGGCGAGGGCGCCCCGCAGGGTGCCGCGCCCGGTGACGGCCAGCAGCAGAAGGCCGACGACGACGTGGTCGAGGCCGAGATCGTTGACGACGACCAGCCGAAGAAGGACCAGTGATGCCGCCGCGTGACAACGGGCACGAGCACGGTGAGCCGGTGATCCGCGACAACCGCAAGATCGACCCGGAGACGGGGCTGCCACGCGTCAGGGCGGAGGCCGGGGCCGACGCCCAGGCCGACCAGGCGCCGGCCCCCGAGCGCGCCGGTACCGCGGCCGACGGCGAGCTGGAGTCCCAGCTCGCCGAGCGGACCGCCGACCTCCAGCGCCTCCAGGCCGAGTACACCAACTACCGCAGGCGCGTCGAGCGTGACCGCGTCGCGGTACGCGAGCAGGCGGTCGCGGGCGCGCTCACGGAGCTGCTGCCCGTACTCGACGACATCGGCCGGGCCCGCGACCACGGCGAGCTGACCGGCGGCTTCGCGAAGGTGGCGGAGTCCCTGGAGGCCGCGGTCACCAAGCTCGGGCTGAGCGCGTTCGGTCAGAAGGGCGACCCGTTCGACCCGACCGTCCACGAGGCGCTGATGCACAGCTACTCGCCGGACGTGGCCGAGCCGACCGCCATCGAAGTCCTTCAGCCCGGCTACCGGATGGGTGACCGGGTCCTGCGGCCGGCCCGCGTGGCCGTGGCCGAGCCCGAGGACGCCCCCCCGGCGTCCGACAGCGCCGGTTCCGGCGACTGACTGCGTCTCGACAACTCAAGCGATCAAGGACGAAGGGCTGTAGATGAGCACCAAGGACTACCTGGAGAAGGACTACTACGCCGTCCTTGGTGTGCCCAAGACCGCGACCGCCGACGAGATCAAGAAGGCGTACCGGAAGCTGGCCAGGCAGTACCACCCGGACACCAACCACGGCGACACCGCCAAGGAGACCAAGTTCAAGGAGGTCTCGGAGGCGTACGACGTGCTGTCCGACGGCAAGCGCCGCAAGGAGTACGACGAGGCCCGCACGCTGTTCGGCTCGGGCGTCGGTGCCCAGCGGCCCGGCGCCGGCGGGTTCTCGTTCGACTTCGGCGACCTCTTCGGCGGCACGGCCGGTCAGCAGACCGGCCACGGCGCCGGAGAGCGGCTCGGCGACCTGTTCGGCGGGCTGTTCAACCGCGGCGGCGGTGGCGGTGGTGCGACCCGCACCACCAGCGCCACCCGGCCGCGCCGCGGTCAGGACGTCGAGTCCGAGGTCACGCTCACGTTCACCGAGGCGATCGAGGGCACCACGGTGTCCCTGCGGCTCACGAGCTCGGCCGCCTGCGGGGCGTGCAGCGGCACGGGAGCCAAGGCGGGCACCACCCCGCGGGTGTGTCCCACCTGTGAGGGCACCGGCGCGGCCAGCCGCAACCTCGGCAGCTTCGCCTTCTCCGAGCCGTGCCGCGACTGCAAGGGCCGCGGCCTGCTCGTGGACGACCCGTGCCCCGTGTGCGACGGCAGCGGCCGGGCCAAGAGCACGCGCACCATCCAGGCGCGCATCCCCGCGGGGGTGGCCGACGGCCAGCGGGTCAGGCTCAAGGGCAAGGGCGCGCCGGGCGAGAACGGCGGGCCCGCGGGCGACCTGTACATCCTCACCCACGTCAAGCCGCACGCGGTCTTCGGCCGCCAGGGCGACAACCTGACGATCACCGTGCCGGTGACGTTCACGGAGGCCGCGCTGGGCGCCGAGATCAAGGTGCCGATCCTCAAGGGGATGCCGGTGACGCTGCGCATCCCGCCGGGCACGCCCAACGGGCGCACGTTCCGGGTCCGGGGCAGAGGCGCCGCGCACAAGGACGGCACCAAGGGCGACCTGCTCGCCACGGTGGAGGTGATCGTCCCGCAGAGCCTGGACGACAAGTCGCGCGAGCTCCTGACGGAGTTCGGCACCGCGACGGCGGGTGATGACCCGCGAGCTGATCTCATTCAGAGAGCCAGAAGCGAGTAGCCGATGGACGCCAACTATTTCGACCTGTCAGACGACACGCCCGTCTACGTGATCTCGGTGGCCGCACAGCTCTCGGGGCTGCACCCGCAGACGCTGCGGCAGTACGACCGGCTGGGGCTGGTCTGCCCGGGGCGTACGGCGGGGCGCGGCCGCCTCTACTCGACCCGTGACATCCTCCAGCTTCGCGAGGTGCAGCGGCTCTCCCAGGAGGAGGGCATCAACCTCGCCGGCATCAAGCGGATCCTCGAGCTCGAGAACGAGGCACTGCGGCTGCGCGAAGAGGTTCACCGCCTGCGCGCCGAGATGCAGATGGTCAAGGCGCTGATCCGCTACGAGCTGCCACCGGGGGCCTAGAACACGATGGACTACAAGCTCACCCAGAAGAGCCAGGAGGCGCTGTCGGGCGCCATGCGGCGCGCCGCCGCCGAGGGTCATCCCGAGATCTCCCCGGCTCATCTGCTGACCACGCTGCTCGGCCAGACGGGCGGCACCGCGGTCCCGCTGCTGGACGCCGTGGGCGCCGACTGGAAGGCCGTGCGCGCCAAGGCCGAGGAGACGCTGGCGGCGCTGCCCAAGGCGCAGGGCTCCACCGTGAGCGCGCCGACGAGCTCGCGCCAGCTCCTCACCGTCATCAACACCGCGGCGCAGCGCGCCAAGCGGCTGGAGGACGAGTACGTCTCCACAGAGCACCTGCTCGTGGGCCTGGCCACCGACGGCGGCCAGATGGCCGAGCTGCTGAAGTCGCAGGGGGCCACCCCGCAGGCGCTGCTCGACGCGTTCGAGAAGGTGCGCGGCCACGCCCGCGTCACCAGCGAGACGCCCGAGGACACCTACCAGGCGCTGGAGAAGTACGGCGTCGACCTCACCGAGCGGGCCCGCAGCGGGCGGCTCGACCCGGTCATCGGTCGCGACTCCGAGATCCGCCGCGTCGTGCAGGTGCTGTCGCGGCGCACCAAGAACAACCCGGTGCTGATCGGCGAGCCCGGCGTCGGCAAGACCGCCGTCGTCGAGGGGCTCGCCCAGCGGATCGTGGCGGGCGACGTGCCCGAGTCGCTGCGCAACAAGCGGCTCATCTCGCTCGACCTGGGCGCGATGGTGGCGGGCGCGAAGTACCGCGGCGAGTTCGAGGAGCGGCTGAAGGCCGTGCTGTCCGAGATCAAGGAGAGCAACGGCCAGATCGTCACCTTCATCGACGAGCTGCACACCGTCGTCGGCGCGGGGGCCGCCGAGGGCGCGATGGACGCGGGCAACATGCTCAAGCCCATGCTGGCGCGCGGCGAGCTGCGCATGATCGGCGCGACGACGCTCGACGAGTACCGCGAGCGCATCGAGAAGGACCCGGCGCTGGAGCGCCGCTTCCAGCAGGTGTACGTCGGCGAGCCCACGGTCGAGGACACCATCGCGATCCTGCGCGGGCTGAAGGGCCGCTACGAGGCCCACCACCAGGTGCAGATCGCCGACAGCGCGCTGGTGGCCGCCGCAGCCCTGTCCGACCGCTACATCACCAGCCGGTTCCTGCCGGACAAGGCCATCGACCTGGTCGACGAGGCCGCCTCGCGGCTGCGCATGGAGATCGACTCCCGTCCCGTGGAGATCGACCAGCTCCAGCGCAACGTCGACCGGATGAAGATGGAGGAGCTGGCCCTCTCCAAGGAGACCGACGACGCCTCGCTCCAGCGGCTGGAGCGGCTGCGCAAGGAGCTGGCCGACCGGCAGGAGGAGCTGAACTCCCTCGTCGGCCGCTGGGAGCGCGAGAAGGCCGGCCTCAACAAGGTCGGCGAGCTGAAGAAGCAGCTCGACGAGGCGCGCAGCTCGGCCGAGCGGGCCCAGCGCGACGGCGACTTCGAGGCGGCGTCCCGGCTCATGTACGCCGAGGTGCCGAGGCTGGAGCAGGCGCTGCGCGAGGCGTCCGAGGCCGCCCAGCCGGACGACGCCATGGTCAAGGAGGAGGTCGGCCCCGACGACATCGCCGAGGTCATCTCGTCCTGGACGGGCATCCCGGCCGGCCGCCTGATGGAGGCCGAGACGGCCAAGCTGCTGCGCATGGAGGACGAGCTGGCCACACGGCTCGTCGGGCAGCGGCAGGCCGTGCAGGCCGTGTCCGACGCGGTGCGGCGCAGCAGGGCCGGCATCGCCGACCCCGACCGGCCGACCGGCTCCTTCCTGTTCCTCGGTCCCACGGGCGTCGGCAAGACCGAGCTGGCCAAAGCGCTGGCGGAGTTCCTGTTCGACGACGAGCGGGCGATGACCCGCATCGACATGAGCGAGTACTCCGAGAAGCACAGCGTCGCCCGGCTCGTCGGAGCGCCTCCGGGCTACGTCGGCTACGAGGAGGGCGGCCAGCTCACCGAGGCCGTGCGGCGCCGGCCGTACACCGTGGTGCTGCTGGACGAGGTGGAGAAGGCCCATCCCGAGGTCTTCGACATCCTGCTCCAGGTGCTCGACGACGGGCGGCTCACCGACGGTCAGGGCCGTACGGTCGACTTCCGCAACACGATCCTGATCCTCACCTCCAACCTGGGCTCCCAGTTCCTGGTCGATCCGACGCTGGAGAACGGCGCCAAGCGCGACGCCGTGATGGGCGCGGTCCGGGGCGCGTTCAAGCCGGAGTTCCTGAACCGGCTCGACGACGTGATCCTGTTCGACGCGCTCGGCTCCGAGGAGCTGGCCCAGATCGTCGACCTCCAGGTCGAGCGGCTGGCGCGGCGCCTGTCGGACCGCAGGCTGACCCTGGAGGTCACGCCGGCGGCCCGCGAGTGGCTCTCGCTCACGGGCTACGACCCGATGTACGGCGCGCGGCCGCTGCGCCGGCTGGTCCAGTCGGCGATCGGCGACAAGCTCGCCAAGGCGGTGCTGTCGGGCGAGATCGTGGACGGCGACAAGGTGCTGGTGGAGCTCGGCGACGACGAGCTGACCGTCAAGCGCGCCTGACGCGACCCCGGCGGCCGGGAGCGCAGGCCGTCGAGCGCGCCTGAGGCGGCCTCGACGGCTGGGAGCGCCGACCGTCGAGAGCGTCTGACGTGTGGCGAGGCCCCGGGGGCCCGGCCTTTCGGCTGGGACTCCGGGGCTTTCGCGTGCGCGCCCCGACACGTCCGGGACACGGCCGGAGGTAAGGAGGCCGGGGGTAAGGACTGGCCCACCGTTCGGCCAAGCGCCCCGCACGGCGGCGCTCGGCCGGCTAGCTTCGGCCTTCGTCCGAGACGCCGCCGGCCACGGCCCGAGCAGCCGCGCGGACCTCGGCCCGAGAAGGCGCCCGGCGCTGTCCGAGCGCCCGTGACGACGAGAGCGCCCGGCGCCCGTACGGCGAAGGCGCCCGGCGTCGTCCGAGCCCGTACCGACGAGAGGACGTGCAGTGTCGAACTCAGCGTCAGACTCAGCGCCATCACGGCTATCACCGTCATCCCGGTCCTGTCCCCGCTCCCGGGCCGCCGTCGCGGTGGCCACGCTGAGCGCCGGTGTCATCTGGATCGTCGCCGCCCCGCCCCCTGCCCTGGCCGCTCTGGCCATCGCGGGGGTCGGGGCCGGGGTCGGGGGCGTCGCCGCTGTCGGAGCCGGGGCCGGGGGCGACGAGGACGCCTCCGCGGTCGTGGCGCGGAC
>NZ_JBFAIA010000108.1:0-27567 GCF_040654455.1 Nonomuraea sp. NPDC050691 | reverse complement strand
GGTGGCGCCCGCGATCGCCTGGGCCAGGCGGTGCTGGGCGCCGCCGCGCCACACGTGGCAGATGGCCAGGGCGAGGGCGTCGGCGGCGTCGGCCGGCCTCGGCATCTCCTTGAGCCGCAGCAGCCGGGTGACCATGGCGCCGATCTGCTTCTTGTCGGCGGTGCCGCTGCCGGTGATCGCGGCCTTGACCTCGGACGGGGTGTGCAGGGCGACGGGCAGGCCGCGCCTGGCGGCGCAGAGCACGGCGATGCCGGCGGCCTGGGCGGTGCCCATGACGGTGCGGACGTTGTGCTGGCTGAAGACACGCTCGACCGCGACGGCGTCGGGCCGCACCTCGTCGAGCCACTGCTCGATGCCGGCCTCGATGCCGACCAGGCGCGCGCCCAGCTCCTCGTCGGCTCCGGTGCGCACCACCCCGACGGCCAGCAGGGTCAGCGGCGCGCCGGGACGGCCCTCGACCGCTCCCACGCCGCACCGGGTCAGCCCCGGGTCGACGCCCATCACTCGCACCCTCGCGCCTCCCGCTCGTCCGCCTCGGGGCTCGCCCGCCCCGCCGAACACGTGTTCGGCACGAGACTCTACCCCGGCCCGGTGTCACCACGCACCGGGAAACGCCCGGACGCGGGGAAACACCCGCGCGTCCCGGAGAGCGGCGCGAGTCGGGAAGCGCCCGCACGTCCCGGAGAGGCGAGGGCCGGGGGACGCCCGGGACGTCCGGGCCCCCTGGAGCGCCCGCGCGGACGCGCACGGGCGTTCTGCGGCCCTGCGGGCCAGAGGTGGCGCACGGGCGTGGCGGCCCGTCGGACAAGGGCTCGACGGCCCGTACGCAGGCGCCGTCGAGGGTCCGCCGGCGGGCGGAGGGACCCGTCATGGGCGAGGGCCCGCCGGCAAGCGGAGGGTCCCGTCATGAGGGTCGCGTCAGAAGTAGTCCAGCATGTACGGCTGGGCCGCGAAGGCCGTGTCCAGGGCCTCGTCGTGGGAGTCGTCCCCCGACAGGAGGCCGCTGCGGCGCAGCGTGGCCGTGGAGACCCCGGCGTAGAGCGCGGACAGCCCGTTGATCCCGAGCCGGGGCCCGGTGAAGGCGTCCGCACCGGCCGGGAGGGCCGCGGCCGTGCCCTCGCCGCCCGCGACGGTGAGCCGCCACAGCCCCGTGTTGCCGGCGCGTACCGTGTCCTCGACCTCGATCGTGGCGTCCAGCGCCGCCCCGGACGGGAAGCCCCTGCGCTCGACCGCCGCCTCCACGTCGACGATTCGGAGCATCCAGCGCACCAGCGTGAGCCGCTCCTCCGAGCGCTCGCGCAGCAGCCACAGGACCGGGTCGTCCGGTGCGACCACGGCCAGGACGGTCTTGGTGATGGAGGAGGCGGAGCCGACCAGCGACCACAGGGCCCGGGCGGTCTCCGGTGACCCGGCGACGAGGTTGTCGACGCGCATGCGGTCGCCGTCCCAGCGGTAGACGGCGTAGCCGTCGGGGGCCAGGTAGAGGAAGTCGTCCTCCTGGGACAGCCAGTGGGCCCAGGTGCGCTCGTCCCAGGAGATCGGGCCGGAGGAGCGGGCCGCGCCGTGCAGGCGGTGCAGCAGCGCGACCACCTCGGCCGCGTCGCCGGCGTCCATGCGGCGCACCGGCACGTCGCCGGACGGCCGGATCCCGCGCAGCGCCTCGGTCGGGATGGTGACCAGGTGGCGGGCGCCGGCGTGCTCGTACCCGGTGGCTCGGTAAACGGGGGTGGTGGCCGGGTAGAGGGCGGAGACGGCGTCGCCCAGGCCGGCGGCCCGCTCCACGACGGCGCGCATGAGCAGGGTGCCGACGCCCCTCCCCCGGTACTCGGGGTTGACCGTGACGCCGGCGACGCCCGCCAGGGGCTGGGGCCTGCCGTGCCACCACTGGGTGAAGGCGCGCAACCGGGCCGCGCCGGCCAGCCGGGAGCCTTCGAACACGCCCAGGTAGCGGCCCTCGTTCAGAGCGGGGATGACGAGGGCGCGCCAGTTCTCGCGCTCGGCGGGAGAGATGGGCCCGAACGAGCGTCGGCGGACGTCGAACAGGTCGTCGTAGTCGTCGGTGGTCAGGTCGCGAATCTCCACAAGGTCACAACCTATGCAGCCGGCGCGGGGCTGCGCGCACCGCCCCCCGGCGCGCCGGCGCGCAGGGCCAGGCGGTGGAGGTACAGGACCTGGGCGGCCCCCGCCGCGAGCAGGGCGGCCAGGATCACCGGCAGCGGCGTGGACAGACCGGCGGAGGGCCAGCCGCCGTACTGGCGGAGCTGGAGGTACTGGGTGGCGGGCGCGGTGGCCAGGCCTGGGTCGTGGGCGACGAGGAGCGGCCAGAGGAGGTCCTGGCCGTTGAGCAGGGTGACGACGACGGCGAGGATCCCCGCCATGGGCAGCGACGGCCTGACGACCCCGCCGACGAAGTCGCCGCCGGACCGCTCGGCCAGCCCCTTGCACAGCAGCGTGAGCAGGAACAGGCAGGGGACGCTGACCAGCACGGGCGGCACGAGCGCGAGGAAGGTGTCGATCAGCCCGAGGTTGCGCATGTCGGTCCAGCCGGCCACGCTGAGCGGCCCGACCCCCACGAACAGCCAGGGCGCGAACAGGAGGAGCAGCCACTCGCTGCGCCGGCCGAGCGGCCGCAGCCCGCCGATGCCCAGGGCGCCCAGGTAGGCGACGCCCACGGACACCACGGCGCCGATGACGGCGGGGACCCACGTGTTGACGTGGGTGGCCAGGCCGCCGCCGGGCCCCGAGGAGGGCCGGGTGAGGGCCGCGAGCCAGGGCCAGGTGAGGACGAGGGCGACGGCGGCGTAGGCGACGACGGCGGCGATGCCCGCGGCCCTGCCCGCCACCGGTGCGGCCCGCCCCGCGCCGCCGTGACCGGACGCGACCTGGACGGCCCGGCCCGTGGCGGCGTCCTCCGCCTGCTCGTACGGCTCCTCGCCGGCGACGTCGCGCGCCGGGGTGACCCAGAGGCGCACCCCGGCCGCCACCACGACGATCGCGGCCGCCAGCCCGAGCATGCCCAGGACGACCCCCGTCAGCGTGGCCACCGCCGCGCCCATGCCCGGCCGGCCCTGGACGAACGCCTGGGCGTACTGCATTCCCGCCAGCGTCTGCGCGCGGGAGCCGCCCGTCAGGATCGCGCCGAGCGTGAACGTCTGGAGGCCGGCCGCGAGCGTGGCGAGCGCGACGATGACGCCCACGGCGATCATGCTCCGGGTCACGGCGCCGCCGCGCAGCGCCGGCAGGAACGCCATCACCGCGAGCGCGCACACGACGCCGAACGTGGCGGCGGCGACGATCAGCCGCAGCCCGGAGGGCCCGGTGGCGGGGTCGCGGAGCGTGGTGGCAAGGGTGACCAGACCCGACGCGCCGGGCCTGAGCCCGTACAGCCAGGAGACGGCGACGGCCGCCGGGGAGAAGACCACGGGGGCGAGCGACAGCACGACCAGGCCGGCGCGCCGCGGCCGGGTGCCGGCCCGGTCCAGCGCGAACGCCAGCAGCGGCCCGGCGACCAGTGCGACCAGCAGCGGCATGAGCACCAGCGACAGGCTGAACCCCAGGGCCGACCAGACCTCACCCGTGCGGGTCAGCTGGGCGTAGTTGTCCAGGCCCACGAAGGTGCGGGGGGTGAGCGAGCCGCCCGACTCCAGGCTGAGCTGGATCGTCTGGACGGTGGGCAGCAGCAGCGAGATCAGCATCCCGAGCCCGGCCGGCATGAGGAGCACCCAGCCGAGCGCGGGGGACGGGGGTCGGGGAAGGCTGTCGGAGGTCACGTCCCACGACCCTACGCCGATCTACGGGCGCCCCGCACGCCGCCGCCACCTGCGCGGAGCCCCGCCTCCTGGCCTGTTGACGGCATGCCGCAGGCCGCCCCCGCGGAGGGAGGCGGCCCGGGAAACGGGAGCCGGGAGGCTCAGTCCTCCAGCTTCTCCATGACCTCGTCGGAGACGTCGAAGTTGGCGAAGACGTTCTGCACGTCGTCGCTGTCCTCCAGCGCGTCGATGAGGCGGAACACCTTGCGGGCGCCGTCCTCGTCGAGCGGGACCGTCATGGTCGGCATGAAGTTGGAGTCGGCCGAGTCGTAGTCGATGCCGGCGTCCTGGAGCGCCTTGCGCACCGGGACGAGGTCGCCGGCCTCGGAGACGACCTCGAAGGAGTCGCCGAGGTCGTTGACCTCCTCGGCGCCGGCGTCGAGGACGGCCATGAGGACGGTGTCCTCGTCGAGGCCGTTCTTGGGGACGATCACGACGCCCTTGCGGTTGAACATGTAGGACACCGAGCCGGGGTCGGCCAGCGAGCCGCCGTTGCGGGTCAGCGCGACGCGGACCTCGGAGGCGGCGCGGTTGCGGTTGTCGGTGAGGCACTCGATGAGCACCGCGACGCCGCCCGGCGCGTAGCCCTCGTACATGATCGTCTGCCAGTCGGCGCCGCCGGCCTCCAGACCGCCGCCCCGCTTGCGGGCCCGCTCGATGTTGTCGTTGGGGACGGAGTTCTTCTTGGCCTTGAAGATGGCGTCGAAGAGGGTGGGGTTGGCGTCGGGGTCAGGGCCACCGGTCCGGGCCGCCACCTCGATGTTCTTGATGAGCTTCGCGAACAGCTTGCCGCGCTTGGCGTCGAGCGCGGCCTTCTTGTGCTTCGTCGTCGCCCATTTGGAGTGGCCGGACATTACCTAGAGCTCCCTCACCATGTCTACGAAGTATCGGTGCACCCGCGTGTCTCCCGTGAGCTCCGGGTGGAACGAGGTCGCGAGCAACGGCCCTTGACGGACCGCGACGATCCTATCCCCAGGCTGGGCCCTGCCCAGCACGACGACATCCGGGCCGACGGATTCGACCCACGGGGCGCGGATGAACACCGCGTGCACGGCGTCGCCCGCGAAGTCGAGGTCGGCCTCGAAGGAGTCGACCTGGCGGCCGAAGGCGTTGCGCCGGACGACCATGTCGATGCCGCCGATGGTCTGCTGGCCGGCGATGCCGTCCTCGATGCGGTCGGCCAGCATGATCATGCCGGCGCAGGAGCCGTAGGCGGGCATGCCGGCCTTGATCCGCATGCGCAGGGGTTCGAGCATCTCGAAGGTGTCGGCGAGCTTCCACATCGTGGTGGACTCGCCGCCGGGGACGACGAGCCCGTCGACGGCCTCCAGCTCGGCGGGCCTGCGCACGGCGACGGCCCGGGCGCCGGCCTCGGTGAGCATGCGCAGGTGCTCGCGGACGTCGCCCTGGAGGGCGAGCACGCCGATGGTGGGCGGGCGGCTCGCGGGCACGTCGGCAGGCTCGCTGGCGGGCGTGCTGGCGGGCACGGTGGCGGGCACGGTCGTCCTTCCGTCGGGGTGCGGGTCCGGTTCATTCAACACCACGGCGGGGTGGTGTCTTCCGCCGGGATGCCGAGGGTACCGAGGATATTGAGGATGCCTCGGACGCAGAGGACGCCGCGATCGCGGGCACGTGCGGGTCAGGCGGGCGCCGCGTCGTGGAGGCCGTGGTCGAGGTCCACCCGGGCCAGGGAGCGCAGGTGGTGGCGGCGCACGTACAGCATGGCCACGAAGGCGGACCAGCCCGCGTCGTGCACACTCTTGGCCAGCTTGGTACGCGCGAGCCCCTTGACCGCCGAGGTCCTCCACGAACACCGCTTGGTTCTCGCGGATGATCTTTGTGGAGGTCTGGTGGTGGAAGTCATGGCGCGCGTCGGCGACCTTCGCGTGCTGGCGGGCGACGTGGAGCCGGGCCTTGGCACGGTTGTTCGATCCCCTCTCCTTACGCGACAGTGCCTTCCGAAGCCTGCGCAGTTTCTTCTCCGCCCGGCGCACGAACCGTGGAGAGTCGATCTTCCGCCCGTCGGCCAGCCCGCACGATCCTCATTCTTGCAGCGGGTATGGCCGGGCACAGCGGGATCCGGACCGGCGAACTCCGATCAGGCGTCACTCCCAGAACCGAAGGCCGAAGCACTGCCGAGGAAAGCGGTAGATCCGGCGCGGTGAACGCGAGAGCGGCGCCCACGTGACGTGGACGCCGCTCGGTGGGCGGTCGGGAGGGGGTCAGGGACGCTCGGTCTCCAGGCGGACCGTCTCCTCGATGGACGGGGCGCCGAGGGTGCGCGCCGCCGGGTCGAGCGGCCGCAGGTACGTCTGCTGGACGCCGGGCACCCGGTCCTCGACCACGAACGTGGCCTTGGTGTGCACCGCCGCGCCGGGCGTGCGGACCTGCGGCACGACCCGGAAGTCGGCCGTGATCGCGTCGCGCTCGATCTTCGTCAGGACGTAGCCGCGCTGGTTGTTGTAGAACTTCAGGTGTGGGTTGATCTTGAGGAACGGCTGCGAGGCGGGGTCGGAGTCGGCCCCGTCGCCGCCGGTGGTGATCGAGGTGGTGACCAGCTCGGAGCCGACCGTGGGCCCCGTGGGGTCGTCGTAGTTCAGCTTGAGGTCGCTGGCCCAGTGGGCGTGGACGTCGCCGGTGAGGACGACCGCGTTGCGGACCTCGGCGTCGATCCAGCCCTGGGTGATGCGCTGCCGGGAGGCGACGTAGCCGTCCCAGGCGTCCTGGCTGGTGATCTTGGCCGGGCCGGCGTTGTTGTCGCGCTGGGCGAAGAAGACCTGCTGGCCGAGGATGTCCCACTGGGCGTGGGACTTGCGGAACCCGTCGAGCAGCCACGCCTCCTGCTCGGCGCCGGTGATCGACCGGTTGGGGTCCACGGCCGCGGGGCAGTCGCGGTAGCCGTCGCCGCAGCCCTGGTCGTCGCGGTACTGGCGGGTGTCGAGCATGTGGAAGGTGGCCATCCGGCCCCAGCGGATCCGCCGGTAGAGCTGCATGTCGATGCCGCGCGGGATCGAGGTGCGGCGCAGCGGCATGTTCTCGTAGTAGGCGCGGAAGGCGGCCTCGCGGCGGCTCAGGAAGTTCGGCTGCGGCACCTCGGGCTTCTCGGGCACCTCGTCGGCCCAGTTGTTGTCCAGCTCGTGGTCGTCCCACACGACCAGCCACGGCGCGGCGGCGTGCGCGGCCTGGAGGTCGGGGTCGGCCTTGTACTGGGCGTGGCGCTGGCGGTAGCCGGCCAGCGTCTCGGTCTCGGGCCCCTCGTGGTCGCGGACGTTGCCGCCCGGGATCGTGTAGGTGTCGCGGGCGTACTCGTACTGGTAGTCGCCGAGGTGCAGCACCAGGTCCGGGTGCTCCTCGGCCAGGCGCCGGTACGAGGTGAACAGGCCGTGCTCGAACTGGGCGCAGGAGACGAAGGCCATGGCCAGGCCGCCGCCGTAGGCGAGGGGGTGCGGCGCGGTCCGTGCGCGGCCGATGGGCGAGACGTACGGGCCGACGCGGAAGCGGTACCAGTAGTCGCGGTCGGAGCTCAGGTGGCCGACCTCGACGTGGACGCTGTGCCCCCACTCGGGCGCGGCCACGGCGACGCCGGCACGCACGACCCGGCGGGCCTTCTCGTCGGCGTAGACCTGCCACTGCACGGTGAACGGGCGCTGCGGCATGCCGCCGAGGCCGTCCTCCGCCAGCGGTTCCTGGGCCAGCCGGGTCCACAGCACGAAACCGGAGTGGTCGGGGTCGCCCGAGGCGACGCCCAGCGTGAACGGGTCGGCCCGCAGGCCGCGCGAGGCGAGGGACTGGGCGGTCTCGGCAGCGGGGTCAGGGGTGGGATCCGCGTGCGCGGCTCCGGCGGGGAGCGCCGCGGCGGCGCCCGCCGCTAACCCGGTGACGAGGAAGTGCCGCCGGTTGAGCTGGGACATGCGTGGCTCCTGGGACGATCAAGGGTGGAGGACGTCCGTAGCCTGACGGAGTCCCATGACGTTCCGGTGAACCCCACACAACACGAAAAAGGCGACATCCTTCGCAGATATCGCCTGATTCGGAAATTTCCATCATGGAGGCCGGCGCCCGCCGGGACAAGATCATGCCCTAGCACCGGGCGGCGGCCCGCGACGACGCGCCGATGCGCCGGCCCCCTGGTGCGGTGCGTCCGCCACCCCGGCGGCGCCGCGAACCGGCACGTCCCGCCCACACCCTCACGGGACAGGCACCGCCTCACCGACGTGTCCCGCCCCACGAACGCGCCGCCTCAGGACGGCGCCGGGCCTCACGAACGCGCTATGCCCTCAGGATGCGCCGGTGATCCGCGAACGTCTGCTGCTGGTGCTCTACGCGCTGGGCACCAACGGCACTGACCGGGAGAACCAGGAGGTCTCCATGCTCGCTCCGCACCTGCTGCAGTCGGCCCTGGTCTTCGTTGACACCGTCCTGGTTCGGGCTCGCCGCAGGAGACAAAGGTGATCGCGGAACGTGGTGGTGTCGAAGGCCGGAGTCCCGACCTGGGTGAGCAGGATTCCGACGAGCTGGTTCTTGGGGTCGGCGTAGGTCGTGGTGCCGGCTCCGCCGTCCTAGCCGAACTGGCCGATGGGCGCGTAGTCGCCGCGGTAGGTGCGCACCGCCGTTCCGAAGCCCCAGCCGCCGTGCTGCGCCAGGCCGTACCCCAGATGGGCGGCGTTGCGGGCCCAGGCTTCACGGGCGGCCAGCTGCTCGGGCGGGAGGCTGTTGGTGGTCATCAGCTCGACGGCGGGCCGGGACAGGATCCGCCGGCCGTCGTGTATGCCGTGGTTGAGCAGCATCCTGAAGTAGGCGTGGTAGTCGTCGACGGTGGAGTCGAGTCCGCCGCCGCCGGACTGGAACGCCGGAGGCCGGCGGTGGTGTCCCCCTTCGGCCGCGTCCTCCACGGTGAACTCCGATCTGCGGATCGGGAGCGTACAGGGGCGGCAGCCGGTCGATCTCGTCGGCGGGCACGTGGAAACCGGTGTCCTTCATGCCCGGCGGGTCGAAGATGCGTTCGCGCAGGAACGTCTCGAACGGCTGGCCGGTGACACTGGCCACGAGCACGCCGAGCACGTCGTCGCTGACGCTGTACTGCCACCGCTCGCCGGGGTGGTGGGCCAGCGGGAGCGTGGCCAGGCGGCGCATCCACTCATCCGGGTCCAGTGCCGGCAACAGCCATCCGTCCTCCTGGCCGTAGACCCCCTGCTCAAGCCGACCGCCCCCGCACATACGGAAGCCGTCCGCGACCCGATGGATCGCGGACGGCGCCTCACCTGCCGGGAACGGCCCCCGGAAGGGTCACCAGCCGCGCTCGGCCAGGCGGTGCGGCTGCGGGATCTCGTCGACGTTGATGCCGACCATGGCCTCGCCCAGGCCGCGCGAGACCTTGGCGACGACGTCGGGGTCGTCGTAGAAGGTCGTGGCCTTGACGATGGCCGCGGCCCGCTTGGCCGGGTCGCCGGACTTGAAGATGCCGGAGCCGACGAACACACCCTCGGCGCCGAGCTGCATCATCATCGCGGCGTCGGCCGGGGTGGCGATGCCGCCCGCGGTGAACAGCACGACCGGCAGCTTGCCGGTGCGGGCCACCTCGGCGACCAGCTCGTACGGCGCCTGCAGCTCCTTGGCCGCGACGTACAGCTCGTCCTCGGGCAGGGAGGTGAGGCGCTTGATCTCGCCGCGGATCGTGCGCATGTGGGTGACGGCGTTGGAGACGTCGCCGGTGCCGGCCTCGCCCTTGGAGCGGATCATGGCCGCACCCTCGGTGATGCGGCGCATCGCCTCGCCGAGGTTGGTCGCCCCGCACACGAACGGCACGGTGAACTGCCACTTGTCGATGTGGTTGGCGTAGTCGGCCGGGGTGAGCACCTCGGACTCGTCGATGTAGTCGACGCCCAGCGACTGGAGCACCTGGGCCTCGACGAAGTGGCCGATGCGGGCCTTGGCCATGACGGGGATCGACACCGCGGAGATGATGCCGTCGATCATGTCGGGGTCGCTCATCCGGGACACGCCGCCCTGCGCGCGGATGTCGGCGGGCACGCGCTCCAGGGCCATGACGGCGACCGCGCCGGCGTCCTCGGCGATCTTCGCCTGCTCGGGGGTGACGACGTCCATGATGACGCCGCCCTTGAGCATCTCGGCCATGCCGCGCTTGACACGGGCCGTTCCGGTGACGGGGCCGGTGACCGGCCCGGGGGTGGACGGAGCTTCGGGCGTGCTGCTGGACACGGTCTTCCTCACGAACTCTGCGGTCGAGCCGGCCGCGCCCGTCGTCCCGTCACCGGGGGTCGGGGCCGGCTGTCTCTCCTGCGCCTACGTACGGTCAGTTATCAAACCCATGGTAGGTCCTGAACGGGCCTCGCCCCGACACACCACCATGTCAGGATTTATGCCGGTATTTGTACGTCACGGCGTTATGTGTATGTCACGGCGTGACGGGCTTGCGGCTCGCCAGCGCGATCCACACCTGACCCGGGGCGAAGTTCATCGGCTCGCCGCTCCCGGTGGTGAACGTCGTGCCCTCCTCCTCCGACTTGCGCTCCCAGCGCGCCTTGTACGCCTTGCCGTCGCGCAGCACGATCGCCGACCCCTTGCCCACGGAGTGGACGAGCGGCGTGTAGCTCTGGTTCTTGTCGTGGAACTGCGAGCGTTCGGTCTTGGTGTACTGCACCACCACTGTGGGCGCGCTGAGCTGGCCGCCCTCGGCCGCCATGTCCTTCTTGCCGTCCTGCCAGATCAGCCACTGCTTCTTCTCCTCCGACCAGGCGAAGGTGAAGCGCGCGCCGGGCCAGCGGACCGTGTACGACTTCTTGTCCACGCCGCCCTCGGCCGGGGCGTCGCCGAAGGTGAGGCCGATGTCCTTGGCCTTGCTCGCCTTGGGCGCCTTGGCGAGGAGCTCCTTGGTGTTGGCGAACAGGTTGTAGGGGGCGACGCGGCCCGGCTGGCGGAAGTACGCCCCGGGGGCGCGGCTGTCGGAGACGTCCCACAGCGACGCCTGCGCGATGAACGGCAGCATCTTGGTCTGCGCGCCGGAGTAGGCGAAGGCCGGCTTGCCGAACTGCGGCACGATGTGCAGGTCGGAGATGCGGGCGCTGCGGACCGGGCCGACCTTCGGCGGGAGCTTCGACGAGAAGATCGCCATGAGCCGGGTCAGGCCGGCCTCGACCTGCTCGACGTAGACGATGTCGGCGCTCTTGAGGCCGAGCTGCGGCTTGCCGGCCGCGGTGTTCTCGATCTTCACGGCGAGCACCGGCTTGAGCGCCGTGGCCGGCTTGCCGGTGAACGGGTGCAGGTCCGGCTCGTCCGTCGGCTCGGCGGCGGCCGGCGAGGAGGTGGCGGCCTGGGGGACCTTGCCGGGAGCGGGCTCGTCCGACGAGCACGCCGCCAGCGGCGGCACCACGGCCGCTCCTGCCAGCGTGACGGCGATCAACCGGGATAGGCGCACCTGTACGACTCCTCCGCTTCGGCCCGGAAAATGGAAGAAGCTTACCGGCCGGGCCAAATCGGGGTCATTCAGTTGCCATGGCCGCCGGAGGATCGTCGTCGATCTCGAAGAACGACGGGAACTCGGTGTGCCCGGCCAGGCGCAGGGTCCGGGCCAGCCAGCGCCGCTGTGCCGTACGGGTGACGCCCACGGCGTTGTTGTAGAAGCGGCGCGAGTAGACGACCTTGGCCACGGCCGCGTCGAGCTCCTCCAGCAGGTCGGGGCCGCCCGGCGCCTCCGCGAGCTTCTCCCGGAAGCGCTCCTGGTCCACGGCGGCGCGCAGCGCTCCCGACAGGTCGCTCTCGGCGTGCTCGCGCTCCTCCGGCCCGGCGATGCGGGCCTCGTGGGCCGCGGCGGCCAGCACCAGCGAGGTGGCCGGGTCGAGCAGCCGCGAGCCCGCGAGCTCCAGCACGACCGCCCGGCGGCGCATGAGGGCGGCGTCCAGCGCCTCGCGGGCCAGCTCCAGCCGGATGTGCAGCCGGTCCAGGCGGCCCGCCCGCCAGGAGACGTAGACGGCGGTGAGCACCACCACGATGCCCACGATCAGTACGACCAGGGTGGACGTCACAGGTCTTCCTCCACGCGACCAGGCACTCCCGGCATCACAGGTCTTCCACGGCGCGACCGGGCATCCCCGGCGTCACAGCCCTTCCAGTGCGCGACCGGGCATCCCCCGCGTCACAGCTCTTCCAGTGCGCGCCGGGTCCCCGGCGTCACAGGTCTTCCTCGACGCGGCCCGCGCCGGCGGTGGTCACCGTCTCGTACACGCGGACCACGTCGCGCGCCACCGTCGACCAGTCGTACTTCTGCACCGCGACCAGCGCCTCCGCGGCCAGTTTGGCCCGCCGTTCGGGCGCGTCGAGCAGCGCCGCCGCCTCGCGCGCCAGCGACGAGGAGTCGCCGTTGGTGAACAGCGCCCCGGCCTGCCCCTCCCCCAGCACCTTGCGGAACGCCGGGATGTCGCTGGCCAGCACCGTCGCCCCGGACGCCATCGCCTCGGCCAGCACGATGCCGAAGCTCTCGCCGCGCGTGTTGGGCGCGCAGAAGACGTCGACCGAGTGGTAGGCGCGGATCTTGTCGGCCTCGCTGACCATGCCGAGCACGGTCACCCGGTCGTGCAGGTCGCGCGGCACCCGCTCGTAGACGTCCTTGGCGTCGCCCGGCCCGGCGAGCAGCAGCTTGAGGTCGCGCCGGGCGGGGGCCAGCTCGGCGAAGGCGTCGAGCAGGATCGGCAGGCCCTTGCGCTCCTCGTCCATGCGGCCGAGGAAGCCGATCGTGGCCCCGTCGGGGCCCCAGCCGTCCAGCGGCTCGGCCGAGGTGTAGCGCGCCACCGTCACCCCGTTGGGGATGAGCACGGTGTCGCCGCCGAACTGCTCGACCAGGCTCTTGCGCGCCGCGTCGGACACGGCGATGCGCCCGCTCAGCTTCTCCAGCGCGCTGCGCAGCAGCGGCTCGGCCACGGCTATGGCCCGCGAGCGGGTGAACGAGGCGTGGAAGGTCGCCACGATCGGGCCCTTGGCCGCCCAGCAGGCCAGCACGCCTAGGCTCGGGATCAGCGGCTCGTGGATGTGCAGCACGTCGAACTCGCCCGTGCGCACCCAGCGGCGCACCCGCGCCGCCGACAGGAACCCGAACGACATGCGCGCCACCGACCCGTTGTACGGCACGGGCACCGCCCGCCCCGCGCCCACCACGTACGGCGGCAGCTCGTCGTCGTCGGCGGCCGGCGCGATGACCGACACGTCGTGGTCCTGGGCGATGAGCGCCTGCGCCAGGTCGTCGATGTGCTGCTTGACCCCGCCCGGCATGTCCCAGGAGTAGGGACACACGATGCCGACTCTCATCGCGGGAGGTCCTCCAGCCACAGCCGCTGCAACATGTGCCAGTCCTCCGGGTGGGCGGTGATGCCCTTCTCGAAGACGTGGGCGAGGCTCTGCGCCATCGCCGCCACCTTCTCCTGGCGGGTGCCCTCGGCGGGTACCGGGATCTCCTCGTGGATGTCGATGCCCCAGTCGTCGCCGTGGAAGTAGACGGTGGCCGGCAGCAGGGCCGCGCCGGTCTGGACGGCCAGCAGCGGCGGCCCGGCGGGCACCTTGGTGCGGGCGCCGAAGAAGTCGACCTCCACGCCGCTCCTGGTCAGGTCGCGCTCGGCCGGCAGGCAGACGACGCCGCCCCGCCGTACGCGGATGGCGAGGGTGGCGAAGTTGTGGCCGTCGCCGCCCGTGAGCGGCAGCACCTCCATGCCGAGGCTCTCGCGGAAGGCGACGTAGCGGCGGAACAGCGACTCGGGCCGCAGCCGCTCGGCGACCGTGGCGAACGGGTGGCCGACGCCGACCAGCCAGGCGCCCGCCTGGTCCCAGTTGCCCATGTGCGGCAGCGCCAGCACGACGCCGCGCCCGGCGGCGACGGTGTCGAAGATGTGCTCGCCCCCGGTGACGTGGGTGCGCCGCACGACCTCCTCGACCGGCATGGACGGCAGCCGGAAGATCTCCTCGAAGTAGCGGAAGTAGGACCGCATGCCGGCCCTGGTCAGCTCCCGCAGCTCCGGGCTGCCCGGGGCGAGCCCGGTCACCCGCGCCAGGTTGGACTCCAGGCGGAGCACGGACTTGCCGCGCCGCGCCCACACCCGGTCGGCGCCGAACCGGAAGGCTCCCGCGGTCAGCCGGCGCGGCAGGAGCGGCACGAGCCGCCAGCCCGCCGCGAACCCCGCGGAGACGACCCGGTCGGTGACGGACGGCTTCTCGCTCATCGCTCCCTCGTCTGCCGGTGGACGTGGACCACGCGCTGCACCACGGTGACAGCGCTGGCCGCCGCGAGCAACCACATGCCGGCCGCCAGCACGTACGGCACGCCGAGCCCGGCGAGGAAGCTCGCCACCAGCGCCACCACGAGCCGCTCGGGCCGCTCGGCCAGCCCCACGTCGCACGTCAGCCCCAGCCCCTCTGCCCGGGCCTTGGCGTAGGACACCAGGGCGCCCGCCACCAGGCAGAACAGCGTGACCGACGCCATGAGCACGTCGTCCTGGGAGAAGAAGTACAGGATCAGCCCGCAGAAGATCGCGGCGTCGGCGACCCGGTCGAGCGTGCTGTCGAGGAAGGCCCCCCATGTGCTGCCGCCCCCGCCGCCGAGCCGCGCGACCACGCCGTCGAGCAGGTCGAACAGCACGAACACGGTGATCACCAGGGCGCCGGCGGCGAGCAGCCCCGCGGGGAAGAACAGCAGGGAGGCGACGACGGTGCCGAGGGTGCCGATCGCCGTGACGGTGTTGGGTCCGATCCCGTGGCGGACCAGGGCCCTGCCGAGCGGGGTGAGTATCCGGGTGACGGCCGGACGCAGGAGTTTCAGCATCGCGGTCCGATCGTAGGCCATCCCGGGCCCGGCCACTTTCTTTGCCTCACCCCCCTTGTGATATCCGCCACACGGGTATTTGGTGAACACACCGCGTCTGTCCATGCGGTCCTGCTTCACCCTCCGCGCGGGCGCGGCGTTGGAACTCAACCGACGACACGGGAGAGGAGGTCCGGCCGGGTGCCTGGCCGCGGGTCAGGCCGCCGGAGCGGGCCGTCTCGTCCCACGAGACCGGAGGCGATGTGGCGGAGAAGAACCCGGGCACGGCCATGGGAGCCGCGGGCAGGGCACCATCGGCCGACAGTGCGGACGCGATACGCAACGTCGTGCTGGTCGGCCATTCGGGAGCGGGCAAGACGACCCTCGTCGAACAGCTGCTGGCCGCCACCGGCACCATCCAGCGGGCGGGCCGGGTGGAGGACGGCAACACGGTCAGCGACTTCGACGAGGTGGAGGTGCGCCAGCAGCGGTCGGTGAACCTGGCCCCCGCGCCTCTCATGCACAACGGCGTGAAGATCAACCTCCTGGACACCCCCGGTTACGCCGACTTCGTGGGCGACCTGCGCGCCGGCCTGCGCGCAGCGGACGCCGCCCTGTTCGTCGTGTCGGCGGCGGAGGGCATCGACGGGCTCACCCAGATGCTGTGGGAGGAGTGCGCCCGGGTCGGCATGCCCCGCGCCGTCGTGATCACCAAGATCGACCATCAGCGGGCGGACTTCGACGAGGTGCTCGCCGCCTGCCAGGACGTCTTCGGTGACGGCGTCGCCCCCCTCTACCTGCCGGTGATCACCAATGGGCACGTCAACGGCCTGATCGGGCTGTTGTCGCAGAAGTTCTACAACTACGCCACCGGCACGCGTACGGAGAAGGACCCCGGAGCCGAGTACGAGGGCCGGATCGAGGAGTACCGCGGCGTCCTCATCGAGGGGATCATCCAGGAGAGCGAGGACGAGTCGCTCATGGACCGCTACCTCCAGGGCGACCCGATCGACACGAAGGTGCTGATCGAGGATTTGGAGAAGGCGGTCGCGCGCGGCAGCTTCTACCCGGTGCTCTGCTCGGGCATCGGCGTCGGCGCCATGGAGGTGCTGGAGCTGATCACGCAGGGGTTCCCCTCGCCGCTGGAGCACCCGCTGCCCGAGATCACCACCCTTGACGGCAAGCCGGTCCGGGACATCTCCTGCGACCCGGACGGACCGCTGGTCGCCGAGGTGGTCAAGACCACGAGCGACCCGTACGTGGGCCGCATCAGCCTCGTGCGGATCTTCTCCGGCACGCTGCGCCCCGACATGACCGTGCACGTCTCCGGGCACGGCCTGGCCGACCGCGGCCACGAGGACCACGACGTCGACGAGCGCATCGGCACCCTGACGTGCCCGCTCGGCAAGCAGCAGCGGCCGATCGCCAAGGGCGTCGCGGGCGACATCGTCGCCGTCGCCAAGCTGTCGCGGGCCGAGACCGGCGACACGCTGTCTGAGGTGGAGCGGCCGCTGATCATGACCGCGTGGCAGATGCCCGACCCGCTGCTGCCCGTGGCCATCCAGGCCAAGTCCAAGGCCGACGAGGACAAGCTGTCGCAGGCGCTGGCCCGGCTCGTCGCCGAGGACCCGACGCTGCGGCTGGAGAACAACCCCGAGACCAAGCAGCTCGTGCTGTGGTGCATGGGTGAGGCCCACACGGACGTGTTGCTCGACCGGCTGTCCAAGCGCCACGGCGTCGAGGTGGAGCGGATCGAGCTGCGGGTGCCGCTGCGCGAGACGTTCGGCGGCAGGTGCCAGGCCATGGGCCGCAACGTCAAGCAGACGGGCGGGCACGGCCAGTACGCCATCTGCCACATCGAGATCGAGCCGCTGCCCTCCGGAGGCGGCTTCGAGTTCGTGGACAAGATCGTCGGCGGGGTGGTGCCGCGGCAGTTCATCCCGTCGGTGGAGAAGGGCGTGCGGGCCCAGATGGAGCGCGGCGTCGTGGCCGGCTACCCGATGGTGGACGTGCGGGTGACGCTGTACGACGGCAAGGCCCATTCGGTGGACTCCTCCGACATGGCCTTCCAGATCGCGGGCCAGCTCGCGCTCAAGGAGGCCGCCGCCAAGGTGCCGACGCTCCTGCTGGAGCCGGTGGACGAGCTGTCGGTGCTGGTGGCCGACGACTACGTGGGCTCGGTGATGTCCGACCTGTCGTCGCGGCGCGGGCGGGTGCTCGGGACCGAGCCGGTCGGCACGGGCCGCACGCTGGTCAAGGCCGAGGTGCCGCAGCTGGAGATCACCCGGTACGCGATCGACCTGCGCTCCATGTCGCACGGGACGGGGACGTTCACGCGGACGTTCCTGAGGTACGAGCCGCTGCCGTCGCACCTGGCGGGCAAGGTCACGGCCACGGGCTGAGGCGAACGTCACGGCCACGGGCTGACCGGCGAGGCGGTTCCGGAGAGCGGGGCGCGTCGCCACCGGCGCGCCTCCCTTCCATGCGCTTCCTTCACTCCGGCATCACGAATCGATTTCTTTTTTCCGGCCGGAGCATCGGGGAGGGGGTGCGAAACTGGGGGCATTATGCGTACCGGACGCCCTCTGCTCGCCGCCGCCGCTCTGGCCGTCCTCACCACGGGTGCCGCCTTCGTGTTCGGCCCCGGTCCCGGTGAGCCGCCCGCGGCGGGATCAGCCAAGAAGAAGACGGCCGCCGCTTCCGCGACGTCGTGCAAGGCCGACGCCCGCTACCCGAAGAGGGAGTTGCGCGGGGTCTGGATCGCGACGGTCAAGAACATCGACTGGCCCTCCAGGACGGGGCTGACGCCCGAGCGGCAGCGCGCCGAGTACACGCGCATCCTCGACGGGGCGGTCAAGCGCCGGCTCAACGCGGTCTTCGTCCAGGTGCGGCCGGCCTCCGACGCGCTCTACCGCTCGTCGCTGGAGCCGTGGTCGCAGTACCTCACCGGCACCCCGGGCAAGGACCCGGGCTGGGACCCGCTGCCGTTCCTCATCGCCGAGGCCCACAAGCGGGGGCTGGAGTTCCACGCCTGGTTCAACCCGTACCGCGCCTCCTACGACGGCGGCGTGGCCAAGCTGCCCGCCGGTCACCCGGCGCGGCGCCACCCCGGCTGGACCGTCGCCTACGACGGCCGCCTCTACTTCAACCCGGGCCTGCCCCAGGTGCGCGAGCACGTCGTCAAGGTCGTCACCGACGTGGTCAAGCGTTACGACGTCGACGGGGTCCACTTCGACGACTACTTCTACCCGTACCCCGGGCAGGGCGGGGCCTTCGACGACCGGGCCGCCTTCGCGAAGTACGGCAAGGGTCAGAGCCTGGCCGACTGGCGCCGGCAGAACGTCAACACGCTGGTCGCCGAGGTCGACGCGGCGGTCCACGCGACCAAGGGGTACGTGAAGTTCGGCATCAGCCCGTTCGGCATCTGGCGTAACAAGGCGCAGGACCCGGCCGGGTCCGCCACGTCGGGCATGTCCGCCTACGACAGCATCTACGCCGACGCCCGCGCCTGGATCAAGGCGGGCACGGTCGACTACGTGCTCCCGCAGCTCTACTGGCCGATCGGCTTCAAGGCGGCCGACTACAAGGTGCTCATGCCGTGGTGGGCGCGCCAGGTCAAGGGCACCGGCGTCGACCTCTACATCGGCCAGGCCGTCTACCAGGTGGGCACGCGCACCGACAAGGCGTGGTCCAAGCCGGGCCAGCTGGCGGCGCAGCTCACGCTCAACGACCGGCACAAGCAGGTCGAGGGCGACGTCTACTTCAGCGCCAAGAACGTCCTGGACAACCCGCTGGGCGCCATGGACCGCGTGGTGGCCGGCCACTACGCCCGGCCCGCGCTGCTGCCGCTGATCAAGGAGCGCGGCGGCGACGCCCCGGCCACGCCGGCGGGCCTCAAGGCCGGCACGGGCAAGGGAGAGGGCGCCGCGCTGACGTGGACGCCGTCGGAGGGGGCGCGCGCCTACGCGGTCTACCGGCTGCCCGCCTCGGGTGCCGACTGCCACACGAAGGACGCCGGCGACCTGGTGGCGCTGGTCACCGCGCCGTCGTTCACCGCGCCCAAGCCCGGCACGTACCTCGTGACGGCCCTGGACCGGCTCCAGCACGAGAGCGACGCCGCCAAGGTGACCGTGCGCTGACACCGCGGAGCCGCCCCCGGAGAGCGGCCGGTGGGTCCCCGGCGCCCGTGAAACCGGGCGGGGGTCAGTCCCAGGCGCTCGCCAGGAGGTCGCGGGTGTCGCGCAGGAGCTGCGGCAGCACCTTGGTACGGGCCACCACCGGCATGAAGTTGGTGTCGCCGCCCCAGCGCGGCACCACGTGCTGGTGCAGGTGCGCGGCGATGCCCGCCCCGGCGACGTCGCCGAGGTTGAGCCCGACGTTGAAGCCCTGGGCGCCCGACGCCTTGCGCAGGGCCCGCAGCGCCCGCTGGGTGAACTCCCCCAGCTCCAGCACCTCGGCCCGGTCCAGCTCGTCGTAGTCGGACACGTGGCGGTACGGCACGACCATGAGGTGACCCGAGTTGTACGGGTAGAGGTTGAGCACCGCGTAGACGACCTCGCCGCGGGCCACCACCAGGCCGTCCTCGTCGCTCATCCGCGGGATGGCGTCGAAGGGGCACCCGTCGCCGGGGCCCGTGCCGGTCGGCTTGCCCTCGCCCTTGATGTAGGCCATGCGATGCGGGGTCCACAGCCGCTCGAAGTTGTCGGGGTCGCCTGCTCCTGGCTGATCGTGCATATCTAGCAGCATAGGGCCCCCTCCCGGGTGTGGGAGGGGGCCCTGCGGGCGTGGGCGTCAGACCTGGATCCGGCGCTCCACCGCCGAGACGATCTCGTCGATCGCGTCGTCCACCGGCACTCCGTTCTTCTGCTCGCCGCTGCGGTAGCGGAACGACACCGCGCCGTTGGCGATGTCGTCGTCACCGGCCAGCAGCATGAACGGCACCTTGGCCTTCTGCGCGTTGCGGATCTTCTTCTGCATGCGGTCGTCGGCCGTGTCGACCTCGACCCGGATGCCCCGCTCACGCAGCCGCTTGGCGATGTCCTGCAGGTAGGGCGCGTGGGCGTCGGCGATCGGGATGCCGATCACCTGGACCGGGGACAGCCAGGGCGGGAAGGCGCCCGCGTAGTGCTCGGTCAGCACGCCCAGGAAGCGCTCCACGGAGCCGAACAGCGCGCGGTGGATCATGACCGGCGTCTGCCGGCTGCCGTCGGCCGCCTGGTATTCCAGCCCGAAGCGCTTGGGCTGGTTGAGGTCGAGCTGGATGGTCGACAGCTGCCAGGTGCGGCCGATCGCGTCCTTGGCCTGCACGGAGATCTTCGGGCCGTAGAAGGCCGCGCCGCCCGGGTCGTCGACCAGCTCCAGCCCCGACTCGGTGGCGACCTGGTGGAGCGCCTGGGTGGCCTCCTCCCACTCGGCCGGGTCACCGATGAACTTGTCGGAGTCGTCGCGGGTGGACAGCTCGAGGTAGAAGTCCTCCAGGCCGAAGTCGCGCAGCACGCTGAGCACGAACCTCAGCAGCGACTTGATCTCGTCGGCCATCTGCTCGCGGGTGGTGTAGATGTGCGCGTCGTCCTGCGTCATGCCGCGCACCCGGGTCAGGCCGTGGACCACGCCCGACTTCTCGTACCGGTAGACCGAGCCGAACTCGCACAGCCGCAGCGGCAGCTCGCGGTAGGACCGCCCGCGCGCCCTGAAGATCAGGTTGTGCATGGGGCAGTTCATCGGCTTGACCCGGTACTCGATGCCCTCCAGCTCGAAGGCCGGGAACATGTCGTCGGCGTACCACGGCAGGTGGCCGGAGGTCTCGAACAGCGACGACTTGGTGATGTGCGGGGTGTTGACGAACTCGTAGCCGGCGTCGGCCTGCCGGCGGCGCATGTAGTCCTCCATCTCCTTGCGGATGATCCCGCCCTTGGGATGGAAGAGCGGCAGACCGCTGCCCAGCTCCGGCGGGAAGCTGAACAGGTCGAGCTCCGCGCCGAGCTTGCGGTGGTCGCGCTTCTCGGCCTCTTCGAGCAGCTTGAGGTATTCGTCCTGCTTGTCGCGGGACTCCCACGCGGTGCCGTAGATGCGCTGGAGCTGCGGGTTCTTCTCGCTGCCCCGCCAATAGGCGCCGCCGGAGCGCATGAGCTTGAACGCCGGGATGGACCGGGTGGACGGCACGTGCGGGCCGCGGCACAGGTCCTTCCAGCGCAGCTCGCCGCTCTTGGCGTCGAGGTTGTCGTAGATGGTGAGCTGGCCCGCGCCGACCTCGACGGACTCCTCGTCGGCCGCGCCGCCCTTGAGCCCGATGAGCTCCAGCTTGTACGGCTCGCCGGCGAGCTCCTCGCGGGCCTCGTCGTCGCTGACGGGGCGGCGGGAGAACAACTGGCCCTCCTTGACGATCTCGCGCATGCGCTTCTCGACGCGCTTGAGGTCGTCGGGCTGGAAGGCGTGCTCGACGTCGAAGTCGTAGTAGAAGCCGTTGTCGACGGGCGGCCCGATGCCCAGCTTGGCCTCGGGGAACAGCTCCTGGACCGCCTGGGCCATCACGTGGGCGGTGGAGTGGCGCACGATGGCCCGGCCCTCGGCGCTGGAGATCTCGATCGGCTCGACCGCGTCGCCGTCGGCGAGCCGCCAGGCGAGGTCGCGCTGCTCGCCGTTGACCCGGGCGGCGATGACGGTGCGGCCGTCGGCCTCGAGCGCGTCGCCGGCCGTCGTGCCGGCCGCCACCACACGCTCGGCTCCGGCGAGGGTGATGCGTAGCTCGGCTGACACGGTGGCTCCCTGTGGCTAGGCGCCGGGTGCCCGGATGGCGTCCGGCGGTGATGGACACCGATGCTATCGCGGGTGATACCCCAGCCTGGTCAGTGCTTGGCGGCTGCCGTCGAACACGTTGCGGTCCACGGGCCGGCTGGAGTACTGGTGGATCGTCCACTCGGCCCACGGTGAGGGCACCTGCGGATCGCCGCGCGCCTGACTGGGGCTGGCGATCCACAGCGGATAGCCCTCCAGGCCGGCGCAGTGGCCGGAGTGGGCGAACGACGGGTACGTGTAGACGAACGGGCGCACGCCCGCGTGCAGCTCGACGTAGCGGCACCAGCGGCGGGCGTGCCGGGCGACCTGCTCGGGCCGCAGGCCGTCGCTGGTCTCCAGGTCGAGTGCGATCAGGTCGCCGCGTCGCAGCCCGCCGGCCCGGCGCAGGGCGCCGAGGAAGTGGCGCGCGTGCTCGGCCGCGTCGCCCTTCGGCCGGGCGAAGTGGTAGGCGCCGCAGACGACCCAGTTCTCCCGCATGCCCTGCCAGTTGCGGCTGAAGTAGCGGTCGCTGAAGCCGCCGCCCTCGGTGGCCTTGGCGAAGGCGAAGGCGACGCCCTCCTCGGCGTGGTGGGCCCAGTCGACGCGGCCCTGCCAGTTGGACACGTCGATGCCATGCAGCAAGCGCTTCACCTTGTGGAAGTCTAGGCGCGTGCCTTGCGGCGGTGCCCCCGACGCGCCGTCAGAGGAGCTGACGGAGCAGCGCGAGGGTGCGCTCGCGCTTGGAGTACGGCGAGGCCACGAAGTCCGTCACGCCGGCCCGGCGCAGCTCCTCGATCTGGTCCCGCACGGAGTCCTCGTCGCCCACGACGGCCACCTCGCCGGGCCCGGACACGCCCTCCTTGTCGAGCATGGCGCGGTACGACGGGAGCTGGCCGTACATGGAGAAGACCTCGTCGGCGCGGGCCCGCGCGGCCTCGGCGTCGTCGGTGACGCAGACCGGGAGGGCGCAGACGACGCGAGGCCGCGGGCGGCCGGCCTCCTCGGCGGCGGCGGTGATGGCGGGGACGACGTGCTGGGTGACGGTCCGGGGACCGGTCATCCAGAGCACGGTGCCGTCGGCGCGGGAGCCGGCGAGCTTGAGCATGCGCGGCGCGAGGGCGGCGATGAGGACCGGCATGCCGGCTCCGGGGGTGCTCAGCCGGATGTCGGCCTTCAGCGTCTCGCCCTCGACGTGGACGTGCTCGCCCCGGGTTGCGGGCAGCAGGATGTCGAGGTAGTCGGCCATGTGGCGGGCGGGGCGCTCGAAGCTGTAGCCGAACATGTTCTCGATGACGACCTGGTGCGACAGGCCGATGCCGAGCGCGAGGCGGCCGCCGAGCGCGGCGTTGGCGGTCATCGCCTGCTGGGCGAGGGCGGCCGGGTGACGGGGGTAGGTGGGCACGACGGCGGTGCCGAGCTCGATGCCCGGCGTGCGGGACCCGGCGACGGCCAGGGCGGTGAGCGCGTCGAGACCGAAGATGTGCGACAGCCACACCGAGGTGAAGCCGGCGTCGCTCGCCGCGGCGATGCTGTCGCCCAGCTCCTTGAGCGGGTCCGGCCCTGTGGGCTCGTTCAGGAACAGTCCGATGCGCATGGTGACCGAGCTCCATTCTGGTTTATGGGCGCGAGTCTAACCGCGGCGGTACGGCGGGCAGCCACGCGACACGGGAGATCGCGGAGGCGTCCGTGGAGGGCGTTTGTAAGGTGGGGACATGAGCCACGATCGCGCCGGACAGCCCGCTCAGCCCGCCGACCTCGTCGACGTCGCCCGGCTGGTCACCGCCTATTACGCGTTCCATCCGGATCCGGAGGAGGTGGCGCAGCGGGTGGCGTTCGGCACCTCCGGGCACCGCGGCTCCGCGCTCGGCATCGCCTTCAACGAGGACCACATCGTGGCCACGACCCAGGCGATCTGCGAGTACCGCGCGGCGCAGGGCACCGACGGCCCGCTGTTCCTCGGCGCCGACACGCACGCGCTGTCGGAGCCGGCCCGGGTGTCGGCGCTGGAGGTGCTGGTGGCCAACGGGGTGGACGTGCTGGTGGACTCCCGCGACGGCTACACGCCGACGCCGGCCGTCTCGCACGCGATCCTCACCCACAACCGGGGCCGCTCGACCGGCCTGGCCGACGGCATCGTGGTCACCCCGTCGCACAACCCGCCGGCCGACGGCGGCTTCAAGTACAACCCGCCCAACGGCGGCCCGGCCGACACCGGCGCCACCTCGTGGATCCAGGACCGCGCCAACGAGCTGCTGGCCGCCGGCCTGGCCGGGGTGAAGCGCGTGCCGTACGCCAGGGCGCGGCGGGAGGCGGGCCGCCACGACTTCCTCGGCGCGTACGTGGACGACCTGCCGTCCGTGGTGGACCTCGACGCGATCCGCGCGGCCGGGGTGCGGATCGGCGCAGACCCGCTGGGCGGGGCCAGCGTGGCCTACTGGGGTGAGATCGCCGAGCGGCACCGGCTGGACCTGACCGTGGTCAACCCGCTGGTGGACCCGACGTGGCGGTTCATGACGCTCGACTGGGACGGCAAGATCCGCATGGACTGCTCGTCGCCGTACGCGATGGCGTCGCTGATCGCCGGCCGCGACCGCTTCGACGTCGCGACCGGCAACGACGCCGACTCCGACCGGCACGGCGTCGTGACGCCCGACGGCGGGCTGCTCAACCCCAACCACTACCTCGCGGTCGCGATCGACTACCTGTACGCCCACCGCGACGGCTGGCCGGCCGGCGCCGGGGTGGGCAAGACGATGGTCAGCAGCTCGATCATCGACCGGGTGGCCGGGTCGCTGGGACGGCGCCTGTACGAGGTGCCGGTCGGGTTCAAGTGGTTCGTGCCCGGGCTGCTGGACGGGTCGCTCGGGTTCGGCGGCGAGGAGAGCGCCGGCGCGTCGTTCCTGCGCCGCGACGGCTCGGTGTGGACGACCGACAAGGACGGGATCATCCTGGCGCTGCTCGCCTCGGAGATCACGGCGGTCACGGGCGCGTCGCCGAGCGCCCGCTACCGGGAGCTGACCTCCCGCTTCGGCGACCCCGCCTACGCGCGGGTGGACGCGCCGGCGACGCGCGAGGAGAAGGCGGTGCTGGGCAGGCTGTCGGCCGACCAGGTGACGGCGACCAGCCTGGCCGGGGAGCGGATCACGTCGGTGCTGACGCGGGCCCCGGGCAACGACGCGCCGCTCGGCGGGGTGAAGGTGGCCACCGAGAGCGCCTGGTTCGCGGCGCGGCCGTCCGGCACCGAGGACGTCTACAAGATCTACGGCGAGTCGTTCAAGGGGCCGGAGCACCTGGCCGAGGTCCAGGAGGAGGCTCGGGCGCTGGTCTCCGCGACGCTCGCGGGCTCCTGAGCGCACCGTGGGAGTCCCGGGAGCCGAGGCTCCTGGGGCCCTGGCGAGCTACGATAAAGCTGGGCAAAATGGGGCGGCAGCGGCTGTTTGGCGTACAAGATGGCGACATTCTGCGATGATCTCGTCGTTGGACAGCCTGAGTATGTAGCCCCCCACGGACAGTGACTGATGCCCACATTCGAGGAAATAGCCGCCTTCGTCACGGAAAAGCCGGTCGCCACCGCTGTCATCGCGCTCCTGGGCCTGCTCGCCCTGGGTGTCGCGTTCTTCCTGCTCCGGCTCGCCTGGCGGGCTGGAGCGTTCCTGATCGCCCGCTACGTCTCGCCGCGCCCGATCGAGGACATCCTGACGATCGTGGCCGCGTCCATCGCGACCGGCGTGTCGGCGCAGGGCATGTGGCGCTTCTCCGGTGACGTGCTCGGCCTCGACGGCCCGCTGCGGCTGCTGCTGTTCGCGTTCATCGAGGTCGCCATCATCACCTCGGCCGTGCGCGCCCGCCGCAACATGCGCGAGAACTTCTCCGCCGGCATCGACGGCATCGCCGTGTGGGCGCTGACCTGCCTGACGGCCGTGCTGTCCAGCATGGACGCGCGCAGCCTGCCCGAGGCGGTCTTCCGGCTCGCCGCGCCGCTCGTCGCCGCCTGGCTGTGGGAACGCGGCATGGCCATCGAACGGCACCGCATCCGCGGCACCGGCCGCATCAACTGGCGGCTCACGCCCGAGCGGCTGCTGGTCCGGGTCGGCCTGGCCGAGGTGAGCGACCGCACCGCGAGCGAGGTCGACGCCCACCGCAGGCTCACCCGCGTCGCGCTGGCCGCCAAGAAGGCCAAGGCGCTGCGCGAGGCCGGCGCGTCCGAGCGCAAGATGCGCGCCGCGCTGGCCCGGCTCGACAAGGCCATGGACCAGGCCGTCGAGCACACCGGCCTGGCCGTGGACCCGGCCCGCCAGGAGGCGCTGCTCGCCCAGATCGCGGCCCTGTACAACACGAGCGCCCTCATCGACGCCGACCCGCGCGTGCCGTGGGAGCCGAACGCCGACCACCACCCCGTCCCCGCCCGCCCCGCCCTGCCGGCCGCGCTGGCCGAGCTGGTCGAGGACGAGGACGAGGACATCACCGTGCTCGACACCACCCCGCAGGTCGTCGACACCGCCCAGCGGGCCGCGCTCATGCGGGCCGCCCGCGACTACTGGGACCGGCAGATCGCCAAGGGCATCGTGCCGCGCACGGTCGACATCGCGCAGGAGATCGGCATCTCGCTGGTCACCGCGCGCCAGTATCGTGCCCTGTGGAAGCTGGAGCCGGAGGCGCACGCCCTCATCGAGGCTCTGTACCAGCAGCACGGCATCGTCGACACAGGGGCCTTCCCGGCCCTCGGCGCCGACGGGCGGGTGCTGACCAAGTCCTGAAGGCGCGGGGGGCCGGGTGAGGGAGCGCACGCTCGAACGGGTCAGGAAACTGCTGGCCAAGGCCGAACGCACCGACAACGAGCACGAGCGCGCCACGTTCATGGCGGCGGCCTCGGCGCTCATGGCGAAGTACGGCATCGACGCCCTCGACCCCGGCGAGCAGCGCCAGGGTCCCGGCGACCGGATCGTCACGCTGCCGGCCCCGTGGGCGCGGGAGAAGGCCCGCCTCGTGGGGCTGGTGGCGCAGGCGGTGCGCTGCCGGCCGCTGCTCATCGGGCGCGGTGACGGCGGGCACCGCGTCCACATCTTCGGCTTCGCCGCCGACCTGGAACGTGCCGAGCTGCTCGCCACGTCGCTGCTGCTCCAGATGGCCTCCGGTCTCGCGCGCACCCGCCCGCCGGCCGAGGCGGCCGCCGCCCGCGCCTACCGGCGCTCGTGGCTGCTGGGCTTCGCCGACGAGGTGTACCGGCTGCTGCGCGAGGCCGAGGAACGCGCCGAGGCGGAGCACGTCACCCCGTCCGGCGGCACGGCCCTGGTGCTGGCCGACCGGCGGGCCGAGGTGGAGCGCGCGGTGGCGGCGCACTACCCGCGGATCCGGGTGACGGTGCCGCGGATGAGCGGCACCGGCTACCACGACGGGGCCGCCGCGGGCCGCCGCGCCGACCTGGGCCGCACCCGTGTGCCCGGCGCCCCCTCTCCCGAGCTGGCCCGCTGACGCGGCCCGCCGCTCCCACCGCCCGGGGCGCGGGGGCCTAGGGTGAGGCGCATGGAGAACGGCGGGACGGACCTGGCCGGGGGTGCCATCACGGCGCGGGCGGAGGGCTCTCCCGCGCCGGAAGCGGTCTGGGCGGCCCTGGCGGGGAGATCGCCCGCGGCGCTGGCGACCGGGGCGGAGCTGGTGGCGCGCTGGAGCGAGCCGCACCGCCGCTACCACACCCTCGACCACCTGGCCGCCGTGCTGGCCGCCGCCGACCGGCTGGCCGGGGCCGCGGCCGACCCCGCCGCGGTACGCCTGGCCGCGTGGTTCCACGACGCCGTCTACGACGGGCGGCCCGGCTGGGACGAGGAACGCAGCGCCCAGCTCGCCCAGGCCCGGCTCCCCCGGTGCGGGGTGCCGCCGGCGCGGGTCGCCGAGGTGGCCCGGCTGGTACGGCTGACGGCCGCCCACGACCGGGTCGCGCCGGGCGACGCGAACGGGGAGGTGCTGTCCGACGCCGACCTGGCCGTGCTGGGCTCCCCGAGCCGGGAGACCTACGACGCCTACGCGGCCCGGATCCGGCAGGAGTACGCGCACGTCCCCGACGAGCCGTTCCGGGTGGGCCGGGCGGCCGTGCTGCCGGCGGACGAGTGCCCGCTGTGCCCGTCCTCGGACACGCGAGCCTCGGAGATCCCGGCGCACGACTACGACGTGGTGGTCTTCGAGAAC
>NZ_JBFAIA010000107.1:0-27826 GCF_040654455.1 Nonomuraea sp. NPDC050691 | reverse complement strand
CCCGCGCGCGGCGGCGCGTCGTGGCCTCCGGCCCCGCGCCACCGCTCGGCGATCTCGCGCACGTCGCGGCCGTCCTCGGCGGCCTGGCGCAGCTCGTGCCCCACCAGGTCCTCGGGCTGCACCCAGGTGAGACGGATCACGCCCCGCCCCCCGTGCCGTTCGCCGCGCCGTTCGCCGCGCCGTTCGCCGCGCCGTTCGCCGTGCCGCCGTCCGCGGCGAGCAGGGCGGCGAAGGCGCTCTCGTGGGCGCGGCGGCGGGCCCGGTCGTCGGCGTGGACGCGGCGCGCCACCCGGGCGATCGCGCGGCCCGGCTCGACCAGGTCCGTACGGCTGGCCCGCGCGATCTCCTCGGCCCACTCCGCCGGCACCGAGGCGAGCCCGCCGAGCGCGCCGGCGATGGCGCCGCCCATGGAGGCGATGGAGTCGGCGTCGCGTCCGTAGTTGACGCCGCCCAGCACCGTCTCCCGGAAGTCGCCCTTGGCCACCACGAGGAACCCGAGGGCCAGCGGCAGCTCCTCGATGCTGTGCACCCGGCTCGGCCGGCGGGCCCCGAGCCCCTGGTCGCGGTAGGTGTCGGCGACCGTGTCGTAGGGGCGCATCGCGGCGCGCAGCGTCTCGAACGAGCCCTCCCAGTGCCCGAGCCCGCGCGCCGCCTCGCAGACCGCCTCGATCGCGGCCCGGGTGCCGTCCTTGGCCAGCCGCAGGCAGGCGGCCACGACCGAGTCGGGGGTGGCGCCCGGCCGCATGGCCTCGGCGACGGCAGCGGCCATCACGCCGGCGGCCTCGCGCCCGTAGCTGGACTGGTGCGCGCCGGTGAGGTCGACCGCCTCGGCGTAGGCGGCGTCGGGGTCGGCGGCGTTGACGACGCCGACCGGCGCCACGTACATGGCGGCGCCGCAGTTGACGATGTTGCCGACGCCGGCCTCGCGCGGGTCCACGTGGCCGTAGTGCAGGCGCGCCACGATCCACTTCTCGGCGAGGAAGATCCGGTGCAGCGGCAGCGCCTCCGTCTCCAGCTCGGGGATCCAGCGCCGCTCCCCCATCAGCTCGGGCACCAGATGGTCGGCCATCGCGTACGCGTCCAGGTGGCCCTGGACCTTCTCGTAGACGCGGATGAGCGCGTGCGTCATCAGGGTGTCGTCGGTGATGTGGCCGTCGCCCTTGTGGTACGGGGCGATGGGGCGGGCGTTGCGCCAGTCCTCGTTGAACGGCGGCACGATGCCCTCGACCGGCCCCCCGTACCTCTGGGTGATCTGCTCCGGCGTCCAGCCCTCGGTGGCGCCGCCCAGCGCGTCGCCGACCGCCGCGCCCGCCACACAGCCCACCGCTTTGTCGGTGAGCAGGTCCGCGGGCTGATCTGCGAGCGGCGTCATACGAGTTCCTCCGTGAGTTCGATGAGATCTGTTCCCGCCAGGCGCGGCAGGCAACAGCCTGCCAGCGTGCGGGCCGAGGCGATCCACCCCTCCGGGATCGCCTCGAACCCTCCGCACGCCCCGGTGATGGCACCGGTCAGGGCGGGCGCCGAGTGGCCAGCGGCGCCAGGCAGGCGGCGGCGGGCACGGCCCGGCCGAGCGCGCCGCCCGACACCTCGGCCAGCGCCAGCGCGACGGGCACCGTCTGGGCGGCGCCCACCGCGTAGCTGTAGACGTGGTCGAGCAGGGCGGCGTCGAGCGCCGGCACGGCGGCGAACGGGTCGCCCGCCGCGCGCGCCGCCTCGATCGCGAGCCGCGCGTTGTGCCCGATGGCGGTGTCCTCGGGCAGGACGGCCAGCGCCGCCTCGACGGCCTCGCCCGCCGACCCGGTCGCGACCGCCGCGGCCACGGCGGCGGCCATGGCGAGCGCGCCGAGCACGCCGTCGCCGGCGTTGGTCACCCGCGCGTCCTCGGCGGGGTCGCGGCCCAGCGCGCCGAAGGCGACGGCCCGCACGGCGGCGGCGTCGTCGAAGTGGTGCGGGTTGTCGTGGCCGCTGGCGGGCGGCTCGACGCCGCGGGCGAGGTTCTCCAGCGCGGTGGCCACCGAGATGCGCGCCCGGACGTCCTGGCCAGGCTCGCCGAGCTCGCGGAACGCCTCGGCGCGCGGCCGGTCGATGGTGAGCGCCGTCCAGGCCAGCCACTCGGCGTCGTCGGACGGGCCGAGCGCGAGCGGGGTCACGGGCTGGTTCAGCGCGAACGGCACGGGCAGGGTGGTGACCCGGTGCTCCTCGGCGAACGCGTCGAGCTCCCGGTGCAGGCGCCGGCTCCACGGGGCGTGCAGGGCGGAGCGGTGCCGGCCGGCGGGCCAGCCCGCGGCGTCGCCCACGGCGAGCCCGGCGAAGGCCCCGCGGATTCTGTCCCCCGACATGGTCGTCTACAGTCCTTTCGCCGTACGGCGTCCGCCGCCCGGTCCGTCCTCTGCCGCGCCCGCTTCCGCGCCCGGCCGGTGGCCGGCCACCGCGGCCGCGAGCTCGTCGGCGACGGCCAGCACGTGCCGGCCGGCCACCACGGGCAGGCAGGTGCCCGCGACCGGGCCGATGCGGGCGGCCCACCGTCCGGGCACGCCGCCCTCGCCCTGCCCGGCGCCCGCGACGGCGCCGGCGATGGCGCCGATGGTGTCGGCGTCGCGGCCCAGGCTCACGGCGAACGTCACGGACGCCTCGACGTCGCCGTCACCGGCCAGGTAGGCGGCAAGGGCGAGCGCCACGGCCTCGGGCGCGACGTCGGTCCACGGGTAATGGCGCACCACGACGGCCTCGTGCAACGCCTTCACCAGCGCCGCCTCCCCACCGTCGGGCGCCTGCGCGTCCCGTTCGTTCCGTTCGTCCGGCGAGTGCTGCGCGTCCTGCAGTACGGCGGGTCCGGCCTCGACGACGGCGACCGCGCGGTTGACGGCGCGGGCCGTCCACGAGTCCTCCGGCACCACCGACAGCGCCGCCGCCACCACCTCGCGCGGTGGCAGCCCCGCCATGGCGGCGGCCACGGCGCCCGCGACGGCGCGCCCGCCGAGGACGCCCTCGCCCGACTGGCTGACCCGCCCGTCCTCCTCCACGAGCCGCGCGGCCTCGGCCGGGTCGCCCGGGCTGAAGATCCCGTACGGCGCGGCCCGCATGGCGAGCCCGTCCGACCAGCCGTGCTGGTGGACCAGCCCGGTCATCGGTGGTTCGAGGCCGCGGCGAAGCGCTTCGACGGTCCCCAGCTCGGAGAACCCGGCCCCGCGCATGGGGCCGGTGATCCGCGGCAGCACCTCGGCCCGGTAGGCGGCGGCCACGGCGGCCGAGGTGAGGGCGTGCCCGTGCCGGACCAGCAGGGAGGCGGCGAAGATGGCGTACTCGGTGTCGTCCGTGCCGCCGCGCTCGATCTCGGTGAGCCGGCCCCAGCGCCGCCGGATCTCGGCCGGGGTGAGGTTCTCCGCGGGGGCCCCGAGGGCGTCGCCGGCCGCCAGGCCGAGCAGGCACCCCCGGGCCCGGTCGCGAAGGGTCGTCTCAGCGGAAGGGATCACCGCTGGTACCGCTCCAGCACCTTGTTGCCGTCGTCGACGAGCTTCTTCGCCGCCTCGTCAATGCTGATCTTGTTGGCGAAGTACTCCTGGAGCGCCGGCGTCGCCACCTTGCTCTTCCACTCGTCGAACCCGTTGACCTTGAGGAACGGGGCGACGACGAGGTTCTTGGCCGAGGCCGTGGCCACGTCCCAGCCGTTCTCCTTGGTCGTCATCGACGGGTCGGCGGCGGCCTTGACGGAGGTCGGCAGCAGCCAGTCGCCCTTGGCGAGCTTGGCCTGGTTGGTCGGGTTGAGGAAGAACGAGATGAACTTCAGCGCCTCGTCGGCGTGCTTGCTGTCCTGCGCCACCGACAGCGTCTGGGAGACGGCGCCCTGGTCGGAGGTGGTGCCCTTGAGCGGCGGCAGCGTCACCCACTCGAAGTCCTTCGGCGCCTGCTCGGCGACCTGCTGGCGCAGGTACACGCCGGCGGGCAGCAGGGCGAACTTGCCGGCGTAGAAGGCGGGCAGCGGGTCGGCCGTGCCCTGGCCGAGGGCCGCCGGGTCGGCCGACTTGTCCTTGTAGAGCTGGTCGTGGATGCGCTGGAGGACCTGCTTCTCCTCCGGGCCGACCTTGACGGTGGTCTTGCCGTCGGTGGTCTGGAAGAAGGTGCCGCCGAAGTTCAGCGCCAGGTTGAGGGACTTGTTGACCGGCGACTTCATCGGCCAGGCCACGCCGAACGTGCCGCCCTTGGTCATCTTCTTGGCGGCCTCGGAGAACTCGTCCCACGTCCACGGGTTGTCGGGGGCGGGGATCCGCACGCCGGCGCCGTCGAGCAGCTTCTTGTTGGCGATGATGACCTGCGACTCCTGCAGGAACGGCACGCCGTACACGCCCTGCTTGCCCTTGCCGTCGTCGAAGGTGACGGTGTCCCACGACTTCTGCGGGATGTCGCTCTTCAGCTCGGCGGGCAGCTTGTCCGCCAGGTCGAGCAGGTAGCCGTCGGCGGCGAAGCCGGACAGGGCGGGCGAGTCGTTGTGGATGACGTCCGGCGCGGTGCCGCCCGCGAACTGGGTGACGAGCTGGTCGTTGACGTTGTCCCAGCTGCCCTGGACGTAGGTGACCTGGATGGTGGGGTTGGCCTTGTTCCACTCGTCGACGATCTGCTTGTTGGCGGCGACCGACTCCTTCTGCCAGGCCAGGCTGAGGAAGTTCAGCTTCACCGGCTCGCCGGGCTTCTCGGCCGCGGACCCGCCCTTGTCGCCTCCGCCACCGCTGCCGCAGCCGGCGGCCAGCGCGACGATCGCCGCCGCCGCCAAAGCGGACTTCATACGCATGAGAGCCTCCTACTAGCCCTTGACGGCGCCGGCCATCAGGCCGGACTTCAGTCGCCGCTGGATGATTGCGAAAAAGATCAGGCTCGGGATGGTCGCCATGAGCGACGCCGCGGCCAGCGGGCCGAGCCGTGCCACCCCCTCCGGGCCGGTGAAGCGCACCAGCGTCAGGGGGAGCGTCATCACGTCGGGGTCCTGCAGGATCACGAGCGCGAAGAGGAACTCGTTCCACGACGAGATGAACGCGAACAGCAGCGTCGCGACCACGCCGGGCGCGAGCAGCGGCGCCACCACGCCGGCGATGGTCCGGATCCGCCCGGCGCCGTCCACGGCCGCGGCCTCCTCCAGCTCGGCCGGCACGGCGCGCACGTACCCCTGGAGCATCCACAGCGCGAACGGCAGCGTGAACGTCACGTGCACGACCACCAGGCCGGGCAGCGTGTTCACCAGCTCCAGGTCCCGCAGGATCATGAAGAGCGGGATGATGATCAGGATGAACGGGAAGACCTGGCTGACCAGCACCCAGCCGATGGCGATCCGGTTGACCAGGCCGCGGTAGCGGGCCATCGCGTAGGCGGCCGGCAGCGAGATCAGCACCGTGACGACACTGCTGGCCAGCGCCACGACCAGGCTGCGGACGGCCGCGCCGACGAGGTCCTGCTCGCCGAACGCGTCGGCGAAGTTGGCCAGCGTCGGCTCGCGCGGGATCCACGTGGGGTCGGCCAGCGCCATCTCGCGCGGCGTCTTCAGCGCCGTGGACAGCAGCCACAGCAGCGGGAACGCCAGGAAGACGATGTAGGCCAGCAGGGCGAGGTACTGCGGGACGCGCCGCACCCCGGCCGCCTTTCCCCGGGTGGTGACCGTCACTTGGCCTCCCTCATCTGGCGCCACAGGTACACGCCGAGCGCCGCGAGCACGACGACGGCCATCGCGAGGCCGAGCATCGAGGCGTAGCCGGCGAACCGGTACCGGAACGCCTCCTCGTAGGCGAACAGCATCGGCAGCCGCGTCTGGCCGCCGGGCCCGCCCTGGGTGAGCACGTAGACCAGGCCGAACTGGTTGATGTTCCACACGAAGTCGAGCGAGGTGATGGCCACGATGACCGGCTTGAGCTGCGGCAGCGTGATGTTCCAGAACCGGCGCCAGCGCCCCGCGCCGTCCACCTCGACGGCCTCGTACAGCTCCCTGGGGATGCCCTGGAGCCCGGCCAGCAGGACGACGGTCGTCTGCGGCATGCCGGTCCAGACGCCGACCACGATGATCGCCGGCAGCGCGAGCGAGAAGTCGGCCAGCCAGTTGACGTGCGTGCCGAGCAGGCTGTTCAGGATGCCCGCGTCGGGGTGGTAGACGAGCTTCCACATCAGCCCGATGACCACCGGCGGCATCGCCCACGGCACCACCGCGAGCACCCGGGCCACGCCCCTGAACCGAAGGTCCTGGTTGAGCAGCAGCGCCAGGCCGAGGGCGGCGAGGAACTGCAGGCCGGTCACCGAGACCGCCCAGATCATGCCGATCCGGAACGACGACCAGAAGTCCTCGGCGGTCAGCAGCTCGCCGAGGTTCTCCAGGCCGACGAAGCTCGTCTCGTGGTTGCGGGTGTTGCGCGCGTCGGTGAACGCGAGCGCGATCCCGTACAGCAGCGGGCCCACGCTGAACAGCAGGACCGGCACGAGCGCGGGCAGCATGAGCACCCACATCTCGCGGGTCTGCCGCGAGATCCTCCTGCGCCGCGCGTGCCGCGCGGGCGGGGTGGGCGGCGCTGGCCTGGTCGCGGTCGCCGTCATGACGTGCCCCCTCCTTCCGTGCTCCTGCTCTGCCTGCCCGCCGCTCCGAACGCCTCAGGAACGCCTCGCACGGCCGGCGGCTCGGGCGTCGTGGACGCGCGCACCACCAGACGGGGCGGCACGGTCACCACGCGGGGCTCGTGCTCGCCCTGCTGGAGCCGGTCGAGCAGCAGCTCGGCGGCGACCCGGCCGCGCTCGGCGGACCCGAGCGAGACGCTGGTGAGCGACGGCCACGAGGCCGCTGCGAGGTCCGTGTCGTCCATGCCGACCACCGCGACGTCCTCCGGCACCCGCTTGCCCGCCGCCCGCAGCACGTCGAGCGCGCCGAGCGCGATGAGGTCGTTGGCGCACATGAGCGCGTCCACGTCGGACACCCGGTTGAGCAGGGCCGCGACGGCGCGGCCCCCCTCCGCCCGGTAGAAGTCGCCGATCTCGACCAGCTCCTCGTCGTACGGCAGGCCCAGCTCGGCCAGCGCCTCGCGGTAGGCGGCGCCGCGGGCCGCGCCGGGCACGGTGTCGGTCGGGCCGTTGACCAGCGCGATGCGGCGGCGGCCGAGCGCGTGCAGGTGGTCGACGGCCAGGCGTACGCCGGTGCGGGAGTCGGCCCGCACGTTGTCGACGGGCGTGCCCTCGGGCACGGAGCCGATGACGACGACGGGCGCGCGGGCCGCGGCCAGCATCTGCAGGTGTGCCTCGGTGACCCGCAGCGGCACCATGATCATGCCGTCGACGTAGCGTTCGCCGAGGCTGTGCAGCACGTCGATCTCGTCCGCGACGACGGCGCCGGTGGAGTGCAGCACGAGGCGGTAGCCGGCGGCCTTGAGCACCGGCTGGATCTCGCGCAGCATGGCCAGGTACGCCGGGTTGCCGACGTCGGCCATGGCGAACGCGACCTGATGGGTGCGCCGGGACTTCAGCGACCGGGCGACGGCGTTGCGCACGTAGCCGAGCTCCTCGGCCGCGGCCATCACCTTGCGCACGGTCTCCTGCCGGGTGGGCAGGCCGTTCAACACCCGCGAGACGGAGGCGATGGAGACGCCCGCGCGCTCGGCGATCGTGGTGATCGTGGGTCCCTGTGCCAAGGTCGTCCTTCCACGGTCGTCAACGTTTCCGGCAAGGATCTGTAAACGTTTACGGTGTTTCGGACATGAAACCCGGACGCAACATGCGGGTCAAGTCACGATCACATAACGCCAGGTCAACGGCTTGCCTGGCAAAGCAGGACCAGATTTTCGGCAGGAATCGGTCACGAAGGGGACATGTGGGGCGTGGGGGTGCTTCGGGGGCCATGGGGGGCGAGGCCGGGGCATCCCTTCCCCCACGGCCCACTGGCGTTCACCACGGCCTCGGTGACCTGGCGCGCGTCATGGCGGCCTGCCGGTGAGGCGGAGGAGCGTGCCCCTGGAAGGTCACCGGCCGCGGTCGGCGGGTGGGCCCTCCCGTGCCGGCCGTAAAGAAGACACACTCACCCAGCCCCGTGCCGGCCGTAAAGAGGACACACAGACCCAGCCCCGTGGCGGGCGGGAAAGGGGCACAGGCAGCGCGGCGGAGGCGTCAGGACCGGACAGGAACGGCGACACGCGGGTGCTCGGCGGAGAGGGCGCGGATGGCGGGGGCGCCCGTGAGGGCGACGGCCGCCGCGAGGACGGCCGGGACGATCAGTGCGACCGGCAGCGAGAACGCCTCGGCGACGTACCCCAGCACGGCGGGCCCCACCAGCAGCCCGCTGTAGCCGAATGCCGTCACCAGCGACAGCGCCCGGCCGACCTGGCCGCCCGCCGCGCCCACGGCGCTGAAGATGACCGGCACCACCGTGGCCAGTCCCACCCCGGCCAGCGCCCACCCCGTCCAGGCGCACGCCACCCGCAGTGCTTCGCCCACCAGCGGCGAGACGAGCACGAGGACGTATCCGCAGGTGGCGAGCAGCCCGGCGAGCTGGATCGTGCGCACGGAGCCGAGCCGGCCCCGGATGGGGTCGCCGAGCAGCCGGACGGCGGTCATGGCGACGGAGAAGATCGTGTACGCGATGGGTGCGGCGGCCGGGTCGGTGCCGAGCACCCAGCGGGCGTGCAGGGCGGCCCAGTCGATGGCTGCCCCCTCGCTCAGGTGCCCCGCGAACGCGGCCAGCCCGAGCATCGCCACCAGCCCCCACCGCATCCCGGGACCACCTCGCCGCGCCCCGCCACGTCCGGCCGGCGCGGCCTCTCGTCCCTGGTCCGCCTCTCGTCCCGCGCCGGCCTCTCCTCCCCCGTCGGCCGCCGCGCTCATCTGACCGTCCACGGAGGGGACGGACTGCGACGGACGGGCCGGCAGCAGCCGCAGCGCGAAGGGCACGTACACGAACGGCACCACCACCGCCGCTGCAACGAGCAGCGCCTGCGCGTCCAGATCGGCCTGCAGCACCAGCGCCGTCAGCCCGCCCCCTGCCGCGCCGCCCAGGCTCCACGTGCCGTGGAACGCGGAGATGATCGGCCGCCCGTAGGCGTGCTCGACCTCGACGGAGTGGGTGTTCATGGCCACCTCCGTCACCCCGAGTCCCATGCCGAACACCACGGCCAGCACGGCCAGCCACAGATACCCGGGGGCGAGGGCCGGCCCCAGCAGCACCGCCGCCGACAGCGGACCGGAGACCCAGCACACGGCCCGGCTGCTCCACCGGTCCACGAGCGGGCCGGTGATCAGCATGGACACCAGCGCCCCTCCGGAGATCAGCAGCAGCACGCTGCCGAGCCGCGCCGGTCCGAGGTCGAGCCGGTCGTTGAGGGACGGCAGGCCGGCGGCCCACAGGCCCATCACGAACCCCGCCAGGAAGAAGTAGCCAAACACCGCAATTCGGGCACGACGCGCGACCGCAAGACTTATGTTCACGGCTAGAGCATAATCGAGAGGAGGATGACGACACAATGAGGGGACCCTCACACGGCAGCTCGCGGGCCGGAGCACCGCAGCGGGCGGCGGCTGGTCGTGATAAGGAAGCGCACGCCGGCCGTGAGAAGGAAGCGCACGGTGTGGCGAGGGGCGGCAACGAGCGCGGCAAAGGCGCCGCACGGAGCGAAGGGAGCGCCGGAGGTGCGAGCGGAGCGGCGTTCGAGGACGACGGGACGGCAGCGAGGCCGATCGGCGAGCCGATGCGCGAGGTGAACGGAGCGGCGGGGGCGACGACCAGTGGCGCACTGCGGGCCCACAACCGGGTGCGGCTGCTGCGGGCGGTGCACGACTGCGGCGCGTCCCTGACCCGTTCCCGGCTCACCCGCGACCTCGGCCTCGCCCGCGGCACCGCGTCGGTGCTGGTCGGGGAGCTGTCCGAGAGCGGGCTGCTGCTCGAGGAGCCGGCGCCCGAGCACGGCCGGGGAAGGCCGACGCAGATCCCCGGTCCGCATCCGCGCGGCCCGATCGCCCTGGCGGTCGACGTGCGGGAGGACGCCTGGGAGGTCGTGGCGTGCGAGCTGGGCGGGCGCGCCACGGTACTGGCCGTGCGCCCGCACGACGGGACGCCCGAGGACGCGCTCGCCACCCTCGGCGCGGCGCTGCGTGACCATCTCGAACGGCTGGCGCCCCGGGTCGTCGGCACCGGCGTGGCCGTGGCGGGCCCGGTGCGTCCCGGCGGGCTGGTCGACATCGCCCACCTGCGCTGGAACTCGGTGGACGTCCCCGGCCTGCTGGCCCTCCCCCGGCCGCCGGTCGTGGGCAACGACACGGCGTTCGCCGGGCTGGCCGAGGCCAGGCGGGGCGAACTGCGCGGCGTCGCGGTCGGTTTGCACCTGCACGTCGACTTCGATCTGGGCGGGGTGCTGATCGTGGACGGCCGCCCGCTGGCCGGGGCGACCGGGGTCGGCGCCGAGTTCGGCCACATGCCGCTCACCGGCGGTGACGCGCCCTGCATGTGCGGGGCGTACGGGTGCTGGGGGCAGGAGGTGGGCACGAACGCCCTGCTGCGCCACCTCGGCCTCGCCCACGGCGGCGGCCGGGGCCGCGAGCACGCCGAACGGCTCCTCTCCGCCGCCACGGCGGGCGAGGAAGGGGCGGCACGGGCCGTGGCGTCCTGCGCGGGCGCGCTCGGCCTGGGCGTCTCCGCCCTGGTGAACGCGCACGACCCGGAGGTGGTGACACTGTCGGGGTTCGGCGTGGATCTGCACCGGCTGGCGCGGCCGGAGCTCATGGAGCGGTTCGAGCACGGCCTGATGGCGATCCGCCGCGAACGGCCGCCCCGGATCGCCCCCTCGGCCCTCGGATGGCGCGGCTCGCTGATCGGCGCCATGGAGTCGGTCTTCGACGCCTTCCTCACGGTCGACGCCGTGGACCGCTGGCGCCGCGCCCACTCCTGACGCCCCGGCTCCGGCCTCCCTGCCGACGCCGCCAGCCGCGTTTCCGGCGCTTACGGCATCGCCGGCACGCCCGGCGGGACCGCGACACGCCCGAAAACCGGAATGTGATGCAAAACACCCGAGAGGCATGAAACCCCGCAGCAGACCGGAATCCGGCCCACGTTCGGTGATCTACCAGCGCTTCTTTCCTGAGCCGCGCGCGACGCCGTCCCCGCCGGCGGGTGATCCGGGAAAGGAGGCGGCGTCCGACGGGGCGGCCCGGGACCGGGACACCCCCGTGGAACGATCCCTCGCGGCCCGCGCCGACCGCTCCGCGCGCGAGCAGACACGAGAACGTGGACGTGCCCGTCCGGGCCGAGAACCCCGACGTAGGCGGCCATCTGGGCTTTTACCGGCATACGAACGGCGCTCGGCGCGCGGCCGGGAGGGCATCCCCGCGTCAGGCGCCCCGCCCCGTCACTCCCGTCACGAGGGCAGGTATCCGGCGGAGCCGTCTCCACCCTGGCCGGAAGCCGTTTTCCCAGTACGCGTCACGGCGTCGCGGGAGCGTGCCCAACGGCGGCCCCCGGCAGCCGTCCCGGGTTGCCCGGGCGGGAACGCTCCACCCGCCGGGGCGGCCCCACGAGCGCGAAGCACGCCCTGAGCGCCCGCTTTCCGCACCAAGAACCGCTGGTATCCGCCATGATTAGCCACTGCACCACGGGTAACAGAACCCCGAACGTTTAACTCCCCGAGGAGACAGAGATGGCACTTCCCACTCTTACCCCCGAGCAGCGCAAGGCGGCTCTGGAGAAGGCTGCCGAGGCCCGCGCGGCGCGCACCGCCCTGCTGGCCAAGGTCAAGGCCGGCGAGATGACGTTCTCGCAGCTCCTGGAGCGCGACGACGACATCGCCAAGAAGATCAAGGTGTCGCAGGCGCTGCGCGCGGTCAAGGGCGTCGGCCCGGCCAAGGCCACCGCGCTGATGGAGGAGGCGGGCGTCGACGAGAAGCGCCGCCTCGGCGGCCTGGGCGCCCAGCAGCGCAAGAAGCTGGTCGAGGCGCTCGGCTAGACACCGGGTGGCCGGGTCCTGGAGACCGGGTGGCCTGGTCCGCGCGGGTCCGCCGCGCGGGCCGGCCGGCCGCCCGGCCCCGGAACCCCCCGCAGAACCCCCGCCCCCCCTTCACCGGCCTGAGAAAACCCCCGACAGGCCGGACCGCTGGTCAGGAGCGGAGATAGGTCAGGACGGCGAGCACGCGGCGGTGCTGGTCGCTGTCGTCGGCGTAGAGGCCGAGCTTGCTGAAGATGCTCCTGATGTGCTTCTCCACCGCCCCGTCGCTGATCACGAGCTGCCGGCCGATGGCCGGGTTGGACCTGCCCTCGGCCATGAGCCCCAGCACCTCCCGCTCGCGCGGGGTGAGCTGTGCCAGCGGGTCGTTCTTGCGCCTTCGCACCATCAGCTGCGACACCACCTGAGGATCGAACACGGTGCCGCCCGCGGCCACGCGCCGCAGGCCCTCCAGGAACTCGTCGACGTCCACGACCCGGTCCTTCAGCAGGTAACCGACCGCGCCCCGGGCGTCGGCCAGCAGGTCGTCGGCGTACGACACCTCGACGTACTGCGACAGGATGAGCACCGGCGCCCCCGGCACCCTCTTGCGGGCCTCGACGGCGGCGCGCAGGCCCTCGTCGGTGAACGACGGCGGCATCCGCACGTCCACCACCGACACGTCCGGCCGGTGCTCGGACACCGCCGACACGAGGGAGTCGCCGTCGCCCACGGCGGCCACCACCTCGCAGCCGAACTCCTCCAGCAGCCTGACCAGGCCCTCCCTGATCAGAACCGCGTCATCGGCCACGACTACGCGCACGGCACCTCCGCCACGATCACTGTCGGCCCGCCGTCGGGCGAGTCGACCGTGAGCTCCCCGTCGACCGCGCGGAGCCGGTCGGCGAGCCCGGCGAGACCGTGTCCCTTGGCGACGTGTGCGCCGCCGACCCCATCATCCCCCAACGTCAGCATGAGGATGTTGCCGGTGCGGGTCAGCTGGATGGTGCAGACCGTGGCGCGGCTGTGCTTGGCGACGTTGGTCAGGGTCTCGGCGACGACGAAGTAGATCGCGTTCTCGACGGCGGCCTGGAAGCGGCCGACGATCTGCACGTCCAGCTCCACGGGCACCGTGCAGCGGCCGGCGAGGGCGGCGAGCGCGGGGGCGAGGCCGCGGTCCGACAGGATGGGCGGCGCGATGCCCCGCGACAGGGCGCGCAGCTCGTCGAGCGTCTCCCGGGTGGCGCTGATCGCGGAACTGATCGTCGCCTGGGCGGCCTCCGGGTCCTTGGACATCTGCCGCTGCGCGCGGGACAGCTCCATGGCCAGCGAGACCAGACGCTGCTGGGGGCCGTCGTGGATGTCGCGCTCCAGCTTGCGCAGCGCGTTGGCCTCGGCGGAGACGGCGGCGGCGCGGCCCTCGGCGAGGTCGTCGATGCGTTCGTGCAGCTCGGCGACGCCGGTGAGCAGCGCCCGGCCGAGTCCGGCGCGGATCAGCGCGGCCCCGCGCACCATGAACGGCATGATCAGCAGCCCCAGCAGGCCGATGGCCCCGTAGAAGATGACGTTGACCCCGTAACCGCTGCCGAGGCCGAGCAGCTCGGGCAGCTCCATGTTGCCCGGGATGCGGGAGGTCACGACGCCGTAGAGGGGGTAGGTCAGGCCGGCGAAGGGGATGGCCCAGAACACCACGGTCAGGACGAACGCGATGATCGCCATCGGCAGGTTCAGGATGCCGTGGAGCAGGTCGAGCCAGGACTGCCCGCTGGTCAGCGGGTTGATCAGCCGGCGGAACCGGCCGGCCCCCTCGGGCGCGGGCTTGTAGCGGGGACGTACGGGCGGGCGGCCCAGGACGTCGGAGAGCCAGCCGCGCTCCGCGTCGGCGAACCCGCGCGCGATCATGAGGACGCCGGCCAGGATCGGCACGCCGATCCACACGACCGCGGTGCCCAGACCGGCGGCGAACCCGGCGATCAGGATCGCGAAGCCGATGATCGTCGTGGGGAAGCCCACGAGCGTGTAACGCGTGTCGAGCAGGACACGCCTCATGAGGGAGCGCATGGCGCAACGGTATTCCGGCGGCGTTCCCGATTCGACCCGGTGCGCACGCCTGCCGGGGTAGGGCCTGCCCTACCCCGCCGGTGGTGCGATCTTGACCCGGATCCGGTGGCTCGCGGCAATGTGCCGGGACGGCCCCGACGGGAGCCTGGGTTCATCTCCTCCCCCGCTCCACCCGATGAACCCCCCGCTGAATCGAGGCTCCCCATGACCGTCCTCCTCGACCGTCCGGCGCCGCCCGGCGTCGCCGTCGCGGCCGCGCCGCCGCGTGTCGCCCGGGACCCGTTCATCGACGTGCTGCGCGTCCTGGGCATCGCGCTGGTGGTGTTCCAGCACTGGACGATCCCCGTGCTCGCCTTCGACGGGACGGCCCTGACGACGGGCAACGCCCTGGCGGCGCCCGGGGTGTGGGTGGTCACGTGGCTCAGCCAGGTCATGCCGCTGGTGTTCTTCGCCGGCGGCGCCGCGAACGCGATCAGCTTCCGCCGCGCCCGGCACGACGCGCCGCGGTGGCTGGCGGCCCGCCTGCGGCGGCTGGCCTGGCCGCTGCTGCCGCTGGCGGCCGTGTGGGTCCCCCTCCCCCACGCGCTCGCGGCGCTCGGCGTGCCGGCCCAGCCGCTGGAGACGGGCGCGCGGCTGACCGGCCAGCTCCTGTGGTTCCTCGCCGTCTACCTCATCGCCGTGACGGCCACGCCGCTGATGGCCCGCCTGCACGAGCGGTACGGCGGGCGGGTCCCGATGGCGCTGGCCGCCGGCGCGGTGCTGACGGACGTCGCCCGCTTCGCCGCGGACCTCGACGCGCTGGGCTACCTCAACATCGTGTTCGTCTGGCTGGCGGTCCACCAGCTCGGCCTGCTGTACGCGGAGGGGCGGCTGACCCGGCCGGGCGTCATGGCGGCGGGCGGGTTCGGGGCCGCGGCGCTGCTGGTGTGGGCGGGGCCGTACCCCGGCAGCATGATCGGCCTGCCCGGCGCCGAGATGTCGAACATGGCGCCCCCGACGCTGGCCGTGCTGGCCGTGGCGTTCGGGCAGGTGGGGCTGGCCCTGCTGCTGCGTGAGCGGATCCTGCGGCTGCCGCTGGACGGGCTGCTGGCCTGGGCGGGACCGCGGATCATGACGGTGTACCTCTGGCACATGCCGGCGCTTTTCGCGGTGACCGGGGTCGTCGTGGTCGGGCTGGGGGTGGACACGCCGGCGCCGGGCGGCGTCGGCTGGTTCGCCGGGTGGCCGCTCTGGTTCGGGGCGCTGTGCCTGGTGATGTGGCCGCTGCTGAAGGTGTTCGCCCGGTTCGAGGAGCCGCCCGCGCTGCCGTACCGGCCGGGCGGATGGCCGGGGATGCTGGTGGCGGCGGCGCTGACCGGCGCGGGGCTGCTGACGCTCACGGTGGCCGGGTTCGCCCCGGGTGCCGCGCCGGTCCTGGCGGTGGCGGCGGTCAGCGGCGGACTGTTGCTGACGACGCAGCGCCCTCTCGCGCGCTCCGTCGCCCGTCCTCGCTGCTGATGCGCACCGGATGCTCGAACAGGCGCTGACGTGGTTTGTCGTCAGTCCGAGGTCCTGGCCGTGAGGTGCGGTGAGCGTCCGGAAACACGCGCGTCATGCGAGGTCGCCACACTGGAGTGACATGACGACACCACGACCGCTGTCCGAGCCCGACCTGCCGGCCGTCGCCGCCATCTACGCCCACTACGTCGAGAAGAGCGTGGCCACCTTCGACGAGACGCCGCCCGGCGTCGAGGACTGGCGGGCCAAGGCGGCCACCGTCACCGGGGCCGGGCTGCCGTTCCTGGTGACGGAGGAGGACGGCGAGGTGACGGGGTTCGCCTACGCCGCCCCGTTCCGGCCCAAGCCCGCCTACCGGCACACGGCGGAGGACACCATCTACCTGGCGCCCGGGGCGACGGGGCGCGGGCTGGGGCGGCTGCTGCTGGGCGAGCTGATCGAGCGCGCCACCCGCGCCGGGCTACGGCAGATGGTGGCGGTGGTCGCCGACAGCGGCGACCCGGCCTCGCTGAGGCTGCACGCGGCGTTCGGCTTCGAGCAGGCGGGCCGGTTGCGGAGCGTCGGCTTCAAGCACGGCCGCTGGATCGACACGCTCCTCCTCCAACGCCCCCTGAACGCCCCAACCTCCTAAGGACGACCCCCGCGTACACCACAACAGACTGTGAGGATCGGACAGACCGTTCGGACCACCGGGATCCCACCCCCTCCCCCGCTGTACACCACAACAGACTGTGAGGATCGGACAGACCGTTCGGACCACGGGGGATTCTTCGGCAGGATAGAGACCGTGAGCCTTCTCATCGACCGCCTCCCCGAAGAGATCGACGCCGAACCGGACGCGATCTTCGACGCCTTCGTCTCCTGGAACTCCGAACGGGGGCTCACGCTCTATCCCGCCCAGGAGGAGGCGCTCATCGAGGTGGTCTCCGGCAGCAACGTGATCCTGGCCACTCCGACGGGCTCCGGCAAGAGCCTGGTCGCGGCGGGCGCCCACTTCACGGCGCTGACGCGGGACATCCGCACGTTCTACACGGCGCCGATCAAGGCGCTGGTGTCGGAGAAGTTCTTCGACCTGTGCGCGATTTTCGGCACCGAGAACGTCGGCATGATGACGGGCGACGCCAGCGTCAACCCGGGCGCGCCCATCATCTGCTGCACCGCCGAGATCCTCGCCAACGTGGCGCTGCGCGACGGGGCGGCGGCCGACATCGGCCAGGTCGTCATGGACGAGTTCCACTTCTACGCCGAGCCCGACCGCGGCTGGGCCTGGCAGGTGCCGCTGCTGGAGCTGCCGCACGTGCAGTTCGTGCTGATGTCGGCCACGCTGGGCGACGTCGCGATGTTCGAGCGCGACCTGACCCGGCGCACCGGCCGGCCGACGTCCGTGGTCAAGCACGCCGAGCGGCCGGTCCCGCTGGTCTACTCGTACCGGATGACGCCGCTGCACGAGACGCTGGAGGAGATGCTCAGCACCGGGCAGGCGCCCGTGTACGTCGTCCACTTCACGCAGGCCGCCGCGATGGAGCGGGCGCAGGCGCTGATGTCGATCAACATGGCGTCGAAGGCGGAGAAGGAGGCGATCGCCGCGATGATCGGCGGCTTCCGCTTCACCACGCGCTTCGGCCGGGCGTTGTCGCGGCTCGTGCGCCACGGCATCGGCGTCCATCACGCCGGCATGCTGCCCAAGTACCGCCGCCTGGTCGAGCGGCTGGCGCAGGCGGGCCTGCTGAAGGTCATCTGCGGCACCGACACGCTCGGCGTCGGCGTCAACGTGCCGATCCGCACCGTGCTGTTCACCGCGCTGTCCAAGTACGACGGCACCAAGGTGCGCCGCCTGCGGGCCCGCGAGTTCCACCAGATCGCGGGCCGGGCCGGGCGGGCCGGGTTCGACACCATCGGCTACGTCGCCTGCCAGGCGCCCGAGCACGACATCGAGAACGCCAAGGCCCTGGCCAAGATCGGCGACGACCCGAAGCGGCGGCGCGGCTACGCCCGCAAGAAGCCGCCGGAGGGGTTCGTCGGCTGGAGCGAGGAGACGTTCGAGAAGCTGCAGACGGCCGAGCCCGAGCCGCTGGCCTCGCGCTTCAAGGTGAGCAACGCGATGCTGCTGGCCGTCATCAACCGGCCCGGCGACTGCTTCCAGGCGATGAAGCATCTGCTGACCGACAACCACGAGGACCGCAAGTGGCAGCGGCGGCACATCAGCCAGTCCATCGCCATCTACCGGTCGCTGCTCGCGGGCGGCATCGTCGAGCAGCTCAGGGAGCCCGACGAGCAGGGCCGCCGGGCCCGGCTGACGATCGACCTGCAGGAGGACTTCGCGCTCAACCAGGCGCTGTCCACCTTCGCCCTGGCCGCCTTCGACCTGCTGGACAAGGAGTCGCCGAGCTACGCCCTCGACATGGTCTCCATCGTCGAGTCCATCCTCGACGACCCGCGCCAGATCCTGTCCGCCCAGCTCAAGAAGGCGAGGGGCGAGGCGGTCGCGCAGATGAAGGCCGACGGCATGGAGTACGAGGAGCGCATGGACGCCCTCGCCGAGGTCATGTACCCGATGCCGCTGGACGACCTGCTGCTCGGGGCGTACGAGACGTACCGGCGGGGCCACCCGTGGGTGGGCGATTACACGGTCAGCCCCAAGTCGGTGGTGCGCGACATGTACGAGCGGGCGATGACGTTCGGCGAGTACATCCAGTTCTATGAGCTGGCCCGCTCCGAGGGCACGGTGCTGCGCTACCTGGCCGACGCCTACCGCACGCTGGCCCGCACCGTGCCCGAGCACCTGAAGACCGACGATCTGGTCGACCTCATCGAGTGGCTGGGCGAGCTGGTGCGGCAGGTCGACTCGTCGCTGATCGACGAGTGGGAGAAGCTGGCCAACCCGGCGGAGGCGCTGGAGCGGCAGGAGCAGCTCGAGACCAAGGTCCGCCCGGTCACGGCCAACCCGCGGGCGTTCCGGGTGCTGGTGCGCAACGCGATGTTCCGGCTGGTGGAGCTGTGCGCGCTGGAGAAGGACGAGGAGCTGGAGGAACTGGCTCCGGACGCCGACTGGGGCGCGGCGCTCGACGCGTACTACGACGAGCACGAGGAGATCCTCACGGACGCCGACGCGCGCGGGCCGGCGCTGCTGCGCATCGAGGAGGAGAGCGGGCTGTGGAAGGTCCGCCAGACGGTCAAGGACCCGGCGGGCGACGGCGACTGGGGCATCGACGCCCAGGTCGACCTGGCGGCGTCCGACGAGGAGGGGCGGGCCGTCCTGCACGTCCTCGGCCTCAACCGGCTCTGACGACACCGGACGGCCGCCCGCGAGGTCGGGACGGCCCCGCGGGTCGGCACGGCCGCATGAGATCAGGCCGATCGCACGGGATCAGGCCGGTGGCAGGGGCAGCACGGCGGCCGGCAGGTGGCGCAGGGCCGGCGGGATGACGACGGCGCCGTCCGGGTGGATCTCGGCGGCCCCCCTAGCCCCAGTACGCGCCCGAGCGGCCGAGCAGGTCGGTGGGCGGCCGGAAGCCGCCCTGCGCCGGGTCGAGCGCGATCACGTTGAGCGTCCCGTCGGGGCGCACGGTGTAGCGCAGCGGAGCCCCCGCCGGTTCGGCGTGGCGGCGCCAGGGGCGGGTGCCGTAGACGGCGTCCGGGTGGGCGGCCAGCCACCGGCCGAGCTCGCGCAGCCGGCCGACCCCCGCCTCGGGCAGTGAGCCGTCGCCGCGCGGGCTGATGGTGAACAGCACCTGGCCGCGGACGACGCGCCGGGAGTGCGCGACCTGCTCGACAAGGCCGGCGAGATCCTCGGCCGGGCCGTGGCGGGCGTGGTGAACGTGCTGGCTGTGCGAGCCCTGACCGTCATCGGGGAGAGCCACGTGCTCTGGCCGTACCTGGCGCCCTGCTTCCACCGCGCGGTCGACGACGGTCATCGCGGCGCTGGCCGGGCTGGAGATCATCCTGCGGCCGTGGGACGACAGCGGTCACGCCCGCGGCGCCGCCAGCCTCGTGCTGGCCGCCAGCCTCGTGCTGGCCGCCAGTCTCGCTTCATGAGTCGCGGGCCTCGCCTCATGAGCTGCCGGTAGACCGGCAGAGCGTCCGGGGCGGTTGCACTGGGTGGGGAGCCCGCTCGCAGAGCCTTTCAAGCCGAGGGCGTTCCAAGGCAGCCGGATGGAAATAGCGGAGGACGCATGACATCCTCCGCTATTTCCATACGATGCCTCTCGCCCCCATGCAAGACCATTTCACCTGGATGAAGGCGCGATTCAGCCGGCCTTGATGATTGCCTTGGCGTTGCCGACCCAGGTGTCGAATATGCGCTTGGACTCGTCGATCTTGGCTCTGTTCTCGTCGAGCAGTTGCTGTTCGTATGCTGCCCGGACCGTCTTGTAGACGCCCACAAGATTCACTTTGAACTGACAGTTCGCATCGGCTGCGGCCACTCGTTTCTCCTCGGCCGACGCGGGTGTACCAGCGTCACGCGACTGCCACATGGGATCGTTCTTCGCGGCGACCGGGTGCTGGTACGACGTGATATCGGCATCCTGCATACATGCGCGCCACGCACTGATCGCTTCTCGCAACCGGCTGTCGCCGAGTGCGCGCGAGCGGGAACCGACCGCAAGGCTACGGGGGTCGGCGGGCAAGTCACCACCGGCCTTGCCATAGATGCTCTGATCGGCCTGGCGTACACACCCTCCGGCTGGGACGGCGGTTCCAGCCGCGGTCCGGGCCGCGGCGCCGTAGAACGCGTTCTTTTCGTCGGCAGTGGGTTCGTGCCGTGTCTTGGCGTCGGGCGACGCGGTCTTGACCGATGGAATGCGCGGGTAGCCCGAATCGGCGGCGGCCTTAGGATCCAGGTATTCGAAGTTGTCGAATTCCCGATAGTCCTCTGGACGCCACGTACGAATAGTGTCGGCCTTCCACTGTGTGAAGCCGAGCGACCGCATGCACGTGGCCGCCGCGACGTCCTGCGCCTGGTCGATGATCTTGATGTCACTCATCGACGTGAGGTGCGGGTCAAGCGGCATCGGCACAGGGGCGGAATTCGTGACCCTCACGATCTCACCCAGCACGGGCTCGCGCACTTCTCCAGCCGGTCCGCCGGTCGAGCGCACGTCGGAGGGAACCGGAGGTGCCGCGGTCGGGTCAACCGTGGCGAACGCCGACTGCCCGTCCTGGGACAGTTGGCCGAAGATCCCTACAGTGGCAACCGTGGCCACAGCCACGACAGCAACGGCCGCAGCACTCCCTCGCCGAAGTGTCATTGTTCGCCGTTCCTCCTCCAGTAGCACCTGTGATATATGCCGTAGTTGTCACCGTAGACGCACCGGTCCATGTGGAACTGTGTCGTCCAGAGTCCGTTGTTGGCAGCCGTGGCAAAATTCACGCCGAGGGTGGCCTGGTAAGCGTCGCCGGAGCATCCCGCCCGGTTCACCCACATATTAAACCATCGGCCATAGTAGTTACTGTATTCATCGTCGAAGCGCCAGTACTGTTGCGACTCATTCACCCACCGGTACTGCATCGGAGTGCTGCACCCGCCGTCGCTGCCCGGACCCGTGTGACTGTCCCAGCGATCGAGAACTTTCCCGCTGTTGTTGTTCACAAGATAGTAGTAGCCGTTTGATATATGGTGGTCCGACCAGTACTGATTGGCCGAGCCGCTGTTCGACGGGTACGCTATGACGTTGGCGAGATCTGCCGTGCTGGAGCTGAGCACCTCCAGGAACAGGTAGCCTCTTCCGTAATCGCTGGCGGTCGCCCATCTGTTCACCGAGTCGGCGTGCGCAGCATTTCCAGGAAACACCGCCAGCGCGGTTGCGGCAGTAACCGCCGCCAGTGCCGCTGCACCGAGCCTGGATGCGGTGGCGCGTATGCTGACCTTCAACTCTCCCTCTCCTCCTCCACTGTCCTGCGTGACAGGCACTGAGTGCTCCTTCGATGGCCGGTCGATCGGTGCGGCCAAGACCGCTTCCACCACCGCCGGCGCGGAGGGTCCAGCAGTACTCCGACTTCACAGGTCACCGCCGAACTATTCCGATTCCTCCGATTGAGTATCTCCACCTTCTGTCGCTTGATCATGTACCAGACATTTCAGCTTGACAATTAGTTTCCGTGTGATGCAAATCACAGTCTGGCATGTCCCGGCACGGACGCCGAACGTAGATCCGGGCGGTCCGTAAACAGGGTGCAAGAAGTCCTACAGGGCTGATTTTGTGGAGTCGGCTCATCTCGAGACGCCACGCGAAGCCTGCCCTTGCCTCGGAACGTCGGCCCGGTCGATGAACACATGAGCCCCATGAAGGCGCTCAGGGAACCCGGGCGCCAGTGAAGTCAGGAAGGCCGACCTTCCCGAAATTGCCTTGCCAAGTGTCCAACCATGAGTGAAGATCACCGAGGCGCCTGTTCCAGCCGGGCTGAGGCCGTTGCCACATCACGCGTTCCCGTCAGAGCGTGTTCGCACTCGATCGCAAAATCTTGCTCTCGGGTGCCCCCGTACATGGGAGGGAAACAGTGCCTTTACGGCGTTCGATTGCGCTGGCTGCCGCTGCCGGCCTCTTTGCCGCAGGACTGACCGCACCAGATACCGCGGCCTTGGCGGAACCGTCGGCCACTTCGCAAGTGGTGGATCCCTTACTTGGAGCGAGTGGCGGCAACAATTCTCCTGTCCCATCGCCGCCTGATGAAGACCGATCGTCTGTGGCTCCCGCACGGCGCGAACACGTCCTTCCCAAGGGGTGGCAAGACTCTACGGATCTGGCGGTCACCGCAACCGGAGACTCCACCGGTTTCCACGTGCTCGCTGCTTCGGCCAAGACCGCCTATCAGTGGAGGACGCTGGCCACCCTGAACGAGCCCGGCATGTCCAACGATCAGTGGATTGGCAATGCCTGCCTCACCAGCTCCGGCAAACAGGTCATCGCCGTATACGCGCCGCGGTACTTCACCAACCGGGACTGGTTGTTCAGCAGGGGAGCGTTTGCCGCGATCATCGACGTGAAATCCGGTGCCGTCACCAAACTGCAGGATCAGGTTTCTCTGGCCTATTACAACCCCGGGTGCGGTGCCGATGACCGAGTGGCATTCACGCAAGGTGTGACGGAGAGCCGCGACAGCACTCGCCTTCGCGTCGTCAATGCCGCGACCAAGAAGCTGGGCGACCCCGTCGTCGTTCGGGAGCAGGTTACGTCTGCCATCGCGACGAGCAGCGAGACCGTCGCGGCCGCCGGGAACCGCCTGGTCCGTGTGGAACGCGATGGTCGGCTCACCACGCTCGCCACCGCACGCTCCACACCGTTCGATCTGCGGCCGACCGTCGATGGCGGCGTCCTCTATCTCGATGCATCGGGCAATGATGCCTTCGTCAACCACTACCAGCAGGGACGTTCACGAGTGGTCGCATCCGGCCGTCTCGGATCCATCGGTCTCAGGTCGGGCGCCGACGGCCGCGTCTTCGTCGTCGGCAAGGCCGAACCGAACAAGAACCTCCCTTCCAAGGTCACGTTGGTCGATGCGCCTTCAGCGGGTGAGGTCAGTTCAGAAGGCGGAGTCGTCGTCGAGAGCACCGCTTCCGGTGAGTTGCGAAGGCCTCAACCGAGCTCGCAGAAGGACACCGAGATCCATGGCGTCTCCGACGGTACGGCGACCGGCTCCACCATCGATGTGACCGCCTATGTGCCGACCACGCGGCAGAGGGTGAACTTCGAACTTGCTCCGGGGCACCGGCGGGCGCCGAAGGCGGATACCGGTACGGCGCCGAACCCTCGGCTTGCCGGATTGGGCGTGACCGACGCGACGGTCGCCTCCGTCCCAGGAACGGTCGATCAAGGGTATTCGTGCTCGGTGCCGCGCAATGATCCGAAGACGCAGACGTACCAGCCGCACTGGCGTCAGGTCGAGTGGGCAGTGGATCAGTTGGTCTTCAAGAGCCGGCTGCAGGTCACCCGACCGGACAACTGGAAGGGCTCCGGCGTTTCCTCCTGGAACCCGCAAAGCCTCTTCCCCGCACCCGATCTGGCTGGTGGCGGAAGGATCCCCGTCTCGGTGGTCTTCGGCATCCTCGCTCAGGAGTCGAATCTCTGGCAGGCGCAGAGATACGTCTCCGAAGGAGAGACCGGTAATCCTCTGGTGGGGAACTACTACGGGGTCAACGTATACGACCAGAACCCGGGCAATGACTGGGACATCGATTTCAGCAAAGCCGACTGCGGCTATGGAATCACCCAGCAGACGGACCACATGCGAGGCTCGGGGCACGTGCCGCCCGGCGAATGGTCATGGCCGGAGGACACCCAGCGAAGAGTCGCCCTCGATTACGTGACCAACATAGCCGCCGGCATCGTGACGCTCGCCGAGAAATGGAACCAGATCTGGAGCGACACCGGGGGCAAGGTCATAGCGAACAACGGCGACCCGTCGAAGATCGAGAGCTGGTACTTCGCCGCATGGGCGTACAACTCCGGCTGGCACCCGAAATCGGAGGCTGGGAGCCACAATGGGAACTGGGGAGTTGGCTGGACGAACAACCCGAGGAACCCCGACTACCCGATCGGCCGAGCTCCTTTCCTCGACAACAACAGCTATGCGGATGCCGCGCGTCCCCAGCAGTGGCCTTATCAGGAGAAAGTGCTCGGTTGGGCGGCCTGGCCGATCGTCAAGACGTACATCGACCCCGCCACCCAGCAGCCGAAGGATGAGGGCGGATACAACTACGCGTGGTGGAACTCCGCGAATGCGCGATCCAGAATCGTTCCGACGTACGCCGCTTTGAAGGAGATCGTCGACCACAACGCCTTCTGCAGCGACGAGAACAACTGCGACCGCGCGACCGCCGACGGGTGCAGGTCCGCCGACCGCGAGACGTGCTGGTGGCACGCCGCGAAGACGTGGAAGACCTGTCCCGACGACTGCGGGAACGAAGCTTACCTCCGGTACGACCAGACATATGCAGGGATCGAGCGAGCCGAACCGACCTACAACTTCACCTCATGTAATACCGCTGGACTCCCCGCGGGTTCGCTCGTCGTCGACGATGTGCCGAGATCCGTTCCAGTGATCCGAGGGGGAGGCTGCGAACAGGACAACAAGAACTGGACGAACTCCGGAAGAATGACGTTCGAGTTCGCCCAGGACACGGCCGGAAGAGTGCCAGGACGGGCCGACTTCCAACAGTTGGGCAACGGCTTCGGAGGCCACTACTGGTTCGGCTTCACGCGCAACACAGCGCACAGGGGCACGGAGATGGAGGCGATCGGAACCTGGGAACTCAACCAGGCGCTCAACGGTTGGGCCCGCGTGCTGGTCCATGTACCCAAGAGGCTTGCGCTCTCACAGCAGGCCCCCTACGAGATCCACCTCGGCAACGGATCCACCAAGAAGCGATACCTCTCCCAAGGAGCACGCACCAACAAGTGGGTCAGCCTCGGGGTGTACAAGTTCGCCGGTACCCCCAAGGTGAAGCTCAGCAACAGCACGTTCGACGGGAACGGCAACACGCCCATAGCGTGGGATGCCATCGCTTTCCAACCCCTCCCGGCCAAGCCGAAGCATCTGATCGCCGTATTGGGAGACTCGTACACTTCCGGCGAGGGAGCCGGCGAATACTCTCCCGAGTCGGACGCCGCGCATGGAACCGAGCGATGGAATGCTTGTCGGCGAAGCAAGAACGCATGGGCTCGCAAACTCGTGGTGGCCGGGTCGTCCACTCCGGTCGGGGCTCTTTCCGACAGCTTCGATCCGAATGTCGAGCTGGGGTTCGTGGCCTGCTCCGGCGCACAGACCGGAAACGTCATGGACTCTTATTTCGACCCGGGCAGGCAGTATCTCGGAGAGGGGCAGTTCAAGGAGATCAACCAAGCCGGTTCGGGAGTCCTCGACGAGAACACCACCTTAGTCGTCCTGACGCTCGGCGGGAACGATGGCAACGCTTTCGCGCTTGCGATGACCGATTGTTCCTATCCGGTGCCCGCGTGCAATACGCCGGACTTTTTGGCCAAGTACAAGAAGAAGGCGGACGACATGATCCCGAATCTGGAGCTCACTCTGCGGGACGTCGCAAGGCTCGCGCCGAACGCGCAGATAGTCCTCGCCGGCTATCCGAAACTGCTCAGCACGACAGTGAAATGCAACGGATCCCTGTGGATCGACCTCACCGAGGCCGAGGCGCTCGCGGAACTGGTGACATATGCGAACGGTAAGCAGACGCAGCTCGTGCACACGCTTTCCACGGCCACTCCTCCGATGAGGGTGGCGTACGCCGACCCTGTTTCGGCTTTCGTCGGCCACGGCGGCTGCGACACGCCGGAGTGGATCAACAAGATGGTCTCAGGCCCCAACGGCGACGGAGACTTCCATCCAGGGGACGCGGCATCACAATTGTGCGTTCCCGCCGGCGAAACATGCCTCAGCCGGGAATCGTTCCACCCGAACAGGGCGGGTACGGCGGGATACGCTACCGTGGTGAACGGCGTGTTGAACGCCATTGGCTACCACGGGTCATGAGATGACATCTGCGAGGAGTGCCACGACGCCGTCCGGCTCCCCCCGGGCGGTGGTGGCACTCCTCGTTCTTCGTGTCATCCTCATAGCCGTACCACTGCTCGTGATCGTCGCCATGTCCTGGAGTTTTCTCAGCGTGCGCGCGCATCAGCATGCACGCGAAGAAGCCGGGCTCGCCCACATGCGGCAGCAGGCGGAGAGAATCGGACAGGCATTGAACGAGAACGCGGAAGACGGACATTTGTCCACCCGCGAGATCGAAGAAGTCGTTGACCGGCAGTGGTGGCATGCCGAGGTGATCGCGGGGCAAGCCAAGGTGGTCGTACGCATCGACGACACCTCGGGGTCGGGAGACCGCTGCTTCACCTACGAGATTCCGCTGCCCTCTCGTGGCGCATCGCGAGTGACAGAAGGAACGGTATGCCCAGAGGCGACTCCGCACATGAGCACGCGTCCGTGATCCCCGGGCCCACGACGCGGGCGTGCACCGAGAAAAGCCCATGGAGCTGCGGACGTGTTCGCGCCGGCACGCTGATCCGGCGTGTCCCTGGGCGTGAATGCCGTGCAGTCCTCCCGCCGCGAACGCTTGACCGGCGCCGCCAGATCGGCGGATGCGCTTGGAGCCCGGCGGCCCCCGGGCCGACGCCGGGCTCGACGTCCCCCGTCGCGGCAGGACGACGGGGGAGATAGCCGTGTGCCGGAACGGACTGGCAACGGCGTTCCGGCACACGCCTGTTTCTCAATCTTCGCGGGGAGTCGGTCCTGATCGGGTCATGAGAATGTCTCAAGATCGGGACATTTCGCACCGCGCGACGCGGCACACCTTGGCGAGCATCCGCCGGGCGTCCTTGACCTGCTCCCGGTAGTCCGCCTTGGCGGGCTTGCTCCACTCCCCCGCCCGCGTGTAGAGCAGCAGGGCATTGGCGCGGCGGGCCACGACGGCGCGCTCGCCGCCGATGGCCGGCTTGCCGCCCTGGTAGCTCTGGCCGGACACGGTCACGGCCTCGTCGCCCAGGGCCAGGGAGGCGACGGCGTAACGGTAGCCGCTGGTGCGGCAGGCCGTGGCGGCGGCGCGCAGATCGTTCATGGCCTTGCGCGCGGCGGCTTCGGAGGCGTACAGGACGACCTGCTCGGACTTGGAGTAGTCGGGGACGGCCGTGTAGACGATCGTCCTGGCCGCCGTCCGCCCGGCCTGGCCCAGCTTGGGCCGCTCGCACGGGTCCACCACGAGGGGGGCGGTCTTCCTGCCGCTCACGCTCCAGCTCGTCTCAGGGTTGTCGTCCTTGACCGCGGCGGCCTTCTCGTACAGGAGGAACCCGTGGGGGATGGAGACGGCGGCGGCTAACACCAGGCTGATCAGCATGGTTCAAAATAGTACGAATGAGCGACGAGGACATCCGAAGAACCCTTGGCCTGCTGGCGTAGGAGGACACGCTGCGCGTGTTCGCGTCCCTGGTGCTCGGCGTGGAGGGTGAGCGCCCGGCCAAGGCGCTGGACCGGCTCGCGAACGGCGGCCTGGCCGCCCGCGGCGAGGACGGGACGTGGCGGGCGACCCCCGAGCGCTTCCGCGAGCTGCTGCGGCGGCTCGCGGACCCGCCCGCCCCGCTCAGCGAGGAGGAGCGCCTGCTGCGGACGTTCCTCGTGGACGGCAGGCTGCGGACCATGCCGATGCGGCGCGAGAAGCGCCTGGTGGTGCTGCGGTACATGCGCGGGTGTCGAGCCGGGTGTGCTACGAGAAGGACGTCAACTTGACTGCTCTCCCGCTTGAAGGCGGGGGATTCCTGGCTCACGCTGCCTGGCTGTCCGGCGGACGGTCGGGTCTTACGCGATCAGCGCCAGCCGGGGCCAGACCAGCCCGGATGAGCATC
>NZ_JBFAIA010000106.1:0-27945 GCF_040654455.1 Nonomuraea sp. NPDC050691 | reverse complement strand
GGCCGCCAGGAGCAGCGCCCCCGCGGCCACCGGGTAACAGGCGCTCAAGAGCCAGGGCGGTACGGCCGCGCGTTCCTGTCCGGTGCAGGGGTCGGCCCCCTCCCGCTCGAACCCCTGGGCCAGGTGGCAGGCCGCCTGGGCCGCGTACTCGGGGTGGCCGGTGGCGAGCGCGGTCCTGGCCGCGGCGCGGGCGCCCTCGATGTCGCCGCGTTCCTCCAGCACCACGGCCAGGCCGACGGCGGCCTGCGCCCGGTCGGGCTCGTCGGGGTCGGCGGCCAGCTCGGCGAGGATGGCCGCTGCGGCGTCGAGGTCGCCGTCCTCGGCCAGGCGGCGGGCGGTGTCGAGAGGCGGGGTCCGCAACTCTGAGGACGTCAAAGAGGGCTCCTTCGGCGACGATCGGACCGAGCCTAACGAGTTCTGGCGATCATGTCTGCCGACTCGGCGGGGTTGGCCTGGCGGCGACGGGAACCACACCCCCGCGCCACCCCGGCACACCCTCCCTCACCGCCCCGTGAGCCCCCTGCGTCCGCGAAGCGCCACGCCCCAGGAGCGGGACGCCTGCGCGTCCCCGAAGCGCCGCACCCCAGGAGCGGGATGCCTGCGCGCGGGCGACGAAGGGACGCGCCGTGGTGCGGACACCGCCGTACGCGGGACGGCGGACGTCGCCTTACAGCCGGGCGCGTGAACAGGACGCGAGCGGCCCGGGGCTCGCGTCGTGACGCACGCGAGGGCACGTCGCGACGCTAGGGCACGTCGCGGCGCAAGGGCACGTCGCGGTGCTGACGCGGGCGGCCCGCCTGGCTGGCCCCAGCCGAACCTCGGCGCGCGGAAAGAGGCCCCGGAAACGGCGTGGCCCCTCCCCGCCGGCGCGGGAAGGGGCCACTCGGAGGGGGACGGCCTGTCAGTCCTCGTACGCCTCCAGGGGCGGGCAGGAGCACACGAGATTGCGGTCGCCGTAGGCCTGGTCGATGCGGCGCACCGGCACCCAGTACTTGCCGTCGCGCAGCGAGGGCAGCGGGTAGGCGGCCTCCGTGCGCGTGTAGGGGTGGGTCCACTGGTCGGCCGCGACGGCCTCGGCGGTGTGCGGGGCGTTGCGCAGCGGGTTGTCGGTCTTGTCGTACTCGCCGGAGGCCACCTTGGCGATCTCGCCGCGGATGGCGATCATGGCGTCGGCGAACCGGTCGAGCTCGGCGACGTCCTCGCTCTCGGTCGGCTCGATCATGAGCGTGCCCGCGACGGGGAACGACATGGTCGGCGCGTGGAAGCCGTAGTCGATGAGCCGCTTGGCGACGTCGTCGACCGTGACGCCGGTCTCCTTGGTGATCTGCCGCAGGTCGATGATGCACTCGTGGGCCACCAGCCCGCCGCGCCCGGTGTAGAGCACCGGGTAGTGGGGGGCCAGCCGGCGGGCGAGGTAGTTGGCCGACAGGATGGCCTGCTCGGTGGCGGCGGTGAGGCCGTCGGAGCCCATCATGCGGATGTACGCCCAGGAGATCGGCAGGATGCCGGCCGAGCCGTACGGGGCGGCCGAGACGGGGCCGACCGGCGAGCCGCCGCGCAGCGGGTGGCCGGGCAGGTACGCGGCGAGGTGGGCGCGCACGGCCACCGGGCCGACGCCGGGCCCGCCGCCGCCGTGCGGGATGCAGAACGTCTTGTGCAGGTTGAGGTGGGAGACGTCGGCGCCGAACTCGCCGGGCTTGGCCAGGCCGACCAGCGCGTTGAGGTTGGCCCCGTCGACGTAGACCTGGCCGCCGGCGTCGTGGACCTTGGCGCAGATCTCGGTGATGGCCTCCTCGTACACGCCGTGCGTGGACGGGTAGGTCACCATGATCGCGGCCAGCGCGTCGCGATGCTTGCCGATCTTGGCGTCGAGGTCGGCCAGGTCGACGTTGCCCTCGGAGTCGCAGGCCACGACGACGACGCGCATGCCCGCCATGACGGCGCTGGCGGCGTTGGTGCCGTGGGCCGAGGACGGGATGAGGCACACCTCACGGCCGGTGTCGCCGTTGGCCAGGTGGTAGGCGCGGATGGCCAGCAGCCCGGCCAGCTCGCCCTGGGACCCGGCGTTGGGCTGGATGGAGACCGCGTCGTAGCCGGTGATCTCGCCCAGCCAGCGCTCCAGCGTCTCGACCAGCTCGACGTAGCCGGCGGCCTGCTCGATCGGCGCGTACGGGTGGATCGAGGCGAACTCGGGCCAGGTGATCGGCTCCATCTCGGTGCTCGCGTTGAGCTTCATCGTGCAGGAGCCGAGCGGGATCATGGACCGGTCGAGCGCGATGTCCTTGTCCTGCAGTTTGCGCAGGTAGCGCAGCATCGCGGTCTCGGAGTGGTGGGTGTGGAAGACCGGGTGGCCGAGGTAGCCGGACTCGCGGGCCAGGCCGGCGGGCAGCCGGTCGAGGCTCTCGTCGGCGACCAGCGCCTGCAGGTCGGTGAGGGAGGCGGAGTCGTGGCCGAGCGCCTCGCCGAAGGCGGTCGCGACCCGCTCCAGGTCGCCGGCGGTGGTGGTCTCGGAGCAGGCGACGGCGACGTGATCGGCGTCGGCGCGCCACAGGTTGACGCCGCGCTCGGCGGCCAGGCGTACGACGTCGCCGGCCTTGCCGGGCACGCGGGCGAGCACGGTGTCGAAGAACTCGCCGTGGACGACCTCGACACCGCCGCGGCGCAGCGCCTCGGCCAGGGCGGCGGCGTGCCGGTGGGTGCGGGCGGCGATGCGGCGCAGGCCCTCGGGCCCGTGGTAGACGGCGTACATGCCGGCGATGACGGCCAGCAGCACCTGGGCGGTGCAGATGTTGCTGGTGGCCTTCTCGCGGCGGATGTGCTGCTCGCGGGTCTGCAGCGCGAGCCGGTAGGCGGGGTCGCCGTCGGCGTCGACGGAGACGCCGACGAGGCGGCCGGGCATCTGCCGCTGCAGCCCCTCACGCACCGACATGTACGCGGCGTGCGGCCCGCCGAAGCCGAGCGGCACGCCGAAGCGCTGGGAGGAGCCCACGGCGATGTCGGCGCCGAGCTCGCCCGGCGCGGCGACGAGCGTGAGAGCGAGCAGGTCGGCGGCGGCCACGACGAGGGCGCCGGAGGCGTGGGCGGCCTCGGCGACCGCGCGGAAGTCGCGCAGGCGGCCGGAGGCGCCGGGGTACTGGACGAGCACGCCGAAGCACTCGGGCAGCTCGCCCTCCAGGGTGTGCTCGACGAGCTCGATGCCGAGCGGCTCGGCGCGGGTGGCGAGCACCGCCTTGGTCTGCGGCAGCGTGTCGGCGTCGACGACGAACACGGGGCTGTTGACCTTGCCGGCCCGCCGGGCCAGCGTCATCGCCTCGGCGGCGGCGGTGGCCTCGTCGAGCAGGGAGGCGCCGGCCACGGGCAGGCCGGTCAGGTCGGAGACGACGGTCTGGAAGTTGAGCAGCGCCTCCAGCCGGCCCTGGGAGATCTCGGGCTGGTACGGGGTGTAGGCGGTGTACCAGCCGGGGTTCTCCAGCAGGTTGCGGCGGATGACCGCGGGCGTGATCGTCTCGTGGTAGCCGAGGCCGATCATGGAGGTGACGACCCGGTTGCGACCGGCCAGGGCGCGCAGCTCGGTGATCACGTCGGTCTCGCCGGCCGCGGCGGGCAGCTTGAGCCGGTCCTTGGCCCTGATGGCCTCGGGCACGGCCACCGCCACGAGGTCGGCCACGGACTCGAAGCCGACGGCCTCGAGCATGCGCTGCTGCTCGGTGGCGGACGGGCCGATGTGCCGGGTCGAGAACGGCGGGGCTGTCAGGTCGGTCATGAGAGGTGCCTCCCGAGGCTGTGGAGACCGGCGCCAGGGCGCGGGCGAGTGCCGGGTCTCCCCCTCTGTCATCCGGACCTGAGAGCTTCACCCCGGAGGGCTTGCACCGTCGGTGAGGCGCGCCTGGCGGACGTGCCTGCTTTCCAGAGTCGCCTCACCCGAGCGGTACAGGTGCCTGAGAGATTCCGGGGAGGGTTGCTCCTTCGGCGCCCCTGGGACGATGCCCGGGGACTCTCCCGCACGGGGTCGTCAGCCTTGCGCCTCTAAGATTACTACCCTGTGCGGCGAGCGCGCCGCCGCCGGGCCAGCTCGTCAGCGGGGTGGTCGGCCGGGACGGAGTCCTCGACCGCCGCCCGTTCCCCCGGCAGCTCCGCGAGGGACCCTTCGACCTCGCGCCAGACCCGGCCGAGGGCTATGCCGAAGACGCCCTGCCCGCCCTGGAGCAGGTCGATCACCTCGTCGGCCGAGGTGCACTCGTACACGCTGACGCCGTCGCTCATGAGCGTGATCTGGGCGAGGTCGGCCACCCCTCGGTCACGCAGGTGCTGCACGGCCGTACGGATCTGCTGGAGGGAGACCCCGGTGTCGAGGAGCCGCTTGACGACCTTGAGCACCAGGATGTCGCGGAAGCTGTAGAGCCGCTGGGAGCCGGAGCCCTGCGCCGCTCTTATCGTGGGCTCGACCAGTCCGGTGCGTGCCCAGTAGTCCAGCTGCCTGTAGGTGATGCCGGCCGCCGCGCAGGCCGTCGGGCCACGGTATCCGATGTCACCCGGCAGCGCCGCCGGCCGCTCGTCGAAGAGCAGGCCCTGCTCCCCGGCACGCTGCCGCGCGCTCTCGCGCCGCACCGAATCTTCCTGGCCGGCCGTCTTTCCCTCGCCGCTGCTGACCGCCACGCGGACCTCCGGCTTTCTCTCATCCCGTGACCTGATCTGGGGGTTCGTAAAAAGGCGGCCACGGGTTTCACTTGCACCGTAGGACCGTGACCATGCTCAGTCAACGATCCGGCTCGGCGCGTCGTGAAGCGTAAATGCACTGAAATACCTACCCCGCCCGGCCGAAGTCCTCGGGGGTGATCGTGTCAAGGAACTCCCTGAACTTCTCCACCTCGTCCTCCTGGTCGTCAGGGATGATCACTCCGGCCTCCTGGACGACCTCCTCGCTGGCGAAGATGCGCGCCCCCGTGCGCAGCGCCAGGGCGATCGAGTCGGACGGCCGGGCGCTGACCTCCACGCCGTTGGAGAACACAAGATCGGCGAAGAAGATGCCGTCGCGCAGGGCGACGATGTTGACGGCGCGCAGGCCGACACCGAGAGCGCTCAGCACGTCCCTGAACAAGTCGTGCGTCAGCGGCCGGGGCGGGGGCTCCTCCGCCTGGGCCAGCGCGATGGCCGTGGCCTCGGTCATGCCGATCCAGATGGGCAGGAACCGCTCCCCGTGTGCCTCCTTGAGCAGGACGATCGGCTGATTTGTGGGCATTTCTACCCGAACGCCCACGACCTCCATCTGCAACACGGGCTGCTCCGTATTCGACTGGCCGGCGACCCGGCACAGCTCATTGCTGGTTCGCTTATGCATTTCAACGTAACACCCGGCGGGTGCCGTATGTCCGCCGGTGCGGTCCCGAATCTGCCCGGAGCGCACACCCCTGCGTTCCCGCCCGAGGCCGTCCAGAGGTCGCGCGGGGTCAGCCCCTCAGGACGGTGCGCACACCCTCGCGGAGCAGCGCCGCGTGCAGGTCGAGCAGCAGCGCCGACAGCTCCCTGGCCGCCTCGTCGGCCTCGCCGATCGCCCCCGGGGCCCGCCGTTTGAGGACCGGCGCGACCGCCTGCTCGACCAGGCCGCACTCGCGCTCGGCCGCCGCCTTGACCGCGCGCAGGTGCCGGGCGTGCAGGCCGAAACGGGCCAGCGAGCCCACGGTGCGCGCCACGGCCAGCGCGTTGTCGTCGTAGCGCCGGGCGCGGGCCGCGAGCAGGCCGTAGTCCTCCAGCTCGGTGAGCGTCTCGTCGTCGATCCCGGCCTGCTCCAGCAGCTCGGCGCGGCTGAGCCGCACCTCCTGCTCCGCGGAGCCGGAGTCGGGGACGGCGCGCGGGCGGCCGAAGTCCTCGGCCATCTTGTCCTTGATCACCCGCAGCGGCAGGTAATGGTCACGCTGCTCGGTGAGGATGTAACGCAGCTGCTCCACGTGCAGGTGGGTGAACTTGCGAAAGCCCGAGGGGCTCCGCTCCGGCTCGATGAGCCCCTCGCCCTCCAGGAAGCGGATCTTGGAGATCGTGACGTCGGGGAACTCGCCCTGCAGGAGGGCGAGCACCTCTCCGATGCTCATGTGCGAGCGCGCCGCCTGCGCGGTCATGCGGCCTCCTCCGTCGACCCCGTGGACGCGCGCGGGGCCGCGTCCACGGGTCGCTCGCTGCGCTCGCTCATGCGCCGGCGGCGGTCCGCATCAGGAACAGCAGCCGGAACTTGCCGATCTGCACCTCGTCGCCGGAGTGCAGCGGCACCTCCTCGATGCGCTCCCTGTTGACGTAGGTGCCGTTGAGGCTGCCCACGTCGCGCACGGAGAACTGGCCGCCCCGGTGACGGTAGAACTCGACGTGGCGGCGCGAGACCGTGATGTCGTCGAGGAAGATGTCGCTCTCGGGGTGGCGGCCCGTGGTGGTGAGGTCCTTGTCGAGCCGGAACCGGCTCCCCTGGTTGGGGCCCCTGGTCACGGTGAGCAATGCCGTGCCGGGCGGCAGCTGCTCCACCAGCGCCCGCTCGGCGAGGAGCATGTCGCCGGTCTCAGCCTCGTACGCCTCGATTCCCGCGACGGAGATCGTCGACGTGGTGTCCCCGGTGACCTCGGGTCTGGTCAGCGGTGACCCACAGCGGGAACAGAAACGGGCATCCTCGGGGTTGGCGTGCCCGCACTGCGTGCAGTAGACGCTCGGCATCGATCGGCTCGGCCTCCTACCGCGAAGACGCGGCGACGGTGCTCGGCGCGCCTCGCTTCGCTCTTCAAGTTTGCGAATGCCGCAACTTACGCTGCTGAACGGCAAAGGTCAAGGCGGGGCGCTGGACGACAGGTTCGGACGGTGACAAAGTTACCGCTGTCCGCACCTGATGGTCCATGCCGCCGCGCGTATACACAATACGATCTTGCCGGGCGCGGCGCGAACCCCGGGGCCGTTACCCGCGGTGACATTCCTCTCAAGAGCTGCCCAAAAGGAGCCCCATGGGGCGTGGAGGCGGCCCGGGAGAAGGCGGAGGGCGCCCGCCGCCACGGTCAGGACGCGGCGGACTCGACGATGCGGGCCCAGCGCTCGATGAGGGCCTGCGCCGTGTCGACGTCGTGGGCCTCGGCCCACAGGTCGGTGACCGGCTCCGTGGCGGCGGGGATGATCAGCACCCAGCTCCCGTCCTCGCCGACGACCCGCACCCCGTCGGTCGTGTCGATGCGGTGCCCTTCGGCGGAGCCCTCCACGGCCTCGATGACCGAGCGCATGACCGCGCCCTTGGCCGCCCAGCGCGTCGGAACGGTGCGCTTGAGCAGTTTGGCCTCGGGGATGCGGGCGTCGATCTGGCTGAGCGACAGCCGGGTGCGGGCCACCAGGCCGAGCAGGCGCATGAACGCCGCCAGCCCGTCGACGGCCGGGCTGAACTCGGGCACGACGAAGCCGCCCCGCCCGTCGCCCGCGAAGATCATGTCCTCGCCGGCGGCGGCCGAGGTGAGGGCGTCCAGCGCGGTCGGGGTCCACTGGACCTGCACGCCGTGGAAGCGGCACACCTGCTCGGCCACCCGGGTGGTGGTGACGGGCAGCGCCACCTGGCCGCCCCGGCGCTCGGCGGCCACCAGGTCGAGCACCACGAGCAGGGCGCGCTCCTCGCCGATGAGCTGCCCCATCTCGTCCACCAGCGCGATCCGCTCGCCGACCGGGTCGAAGCGGACGCCGAACGCGGCGCGGGACGAGCTGACCAGCTCCGAGAGGCGCTGCAGGTCGCGGCGGCGCTCGGCGAGCGTCTCGGTCGGCGAGGCGTCGTCGAGCCGGGCGTTGACCGTGAGCACCTCGACGCCGACGCGGCCGAGCAGGGTCGGCAGGACCAGCGAGGAGGTGCCGCCCGCGCAGTCGACGACGACCTTCATTCCGGCGATGCCGGTCATGTCGACGCGGCGCAGCAGCTCGTGGGTGTAGTCCTCGACGACCCGCGCCGGGTAGGTCAGCTCGGCGATCTCGCCGGGGAAGGCCCTGCGGAACTCCTGGCGGGAGAAGACCCGCTCCAGCTTGCGCTGGGCGCCGGCGGGCAGGTCGGCGCCCCGGTCGTCCATGATGACGATGTCCACGCTCTGCGGGTCGCCGGCGGTGGTGCGCAGGGCGATGCCGCCGGCGGCCGAGTCTCGGGCGGTGTGGAAGCGGGCCACCGGCAGCGGGGCGGCCTCCAGGTCGAGCACGTTGATGGCGCTGGCGGTGAGCGCGCTGATCACGGCCCGCTTGAGCGCCCTGGCCGCGAGCGAGGAGTCGCGCGAGGTGACGACGTGCGCGCCCTTCTTGAGGGTGGTGGCGTACGCGCTGGCCAGCCGTACGCACAGCTCCGGGGTGATCTCGACGTTGACCAGGCCGCTGACGCCGCGCGGGCCGAACAGGTTGCGCTGGCCGCGCGACTCCCAGATGACGCTGGTGTTGACGACGGCCCCGGCCTCGATGGTCTTGAACGGGTAGACCTTGACGCCGCTGGAGACGTACGCCTCGGGCTCGATGACGCACTCGTCGCCGATGACGGCGTTCTCCTCGATGCGGGCGCCCGCCATGATGTCGGTGCTCTTGCCGACGACGCAGCCGCGCAGGTGGGCGGCGGGGCCGAGGTAGACGTTGTCGTGGACGACGGCCCGGTGCAGGAAGGCGCCCTCGCGCACGACCGCGTTGTTGCCCAGGACGGTGTACTCGCGCAGCTCGGCGCCCGCCTCGACCTTGGCGTAGTCGCCGATGAGCAGCGGGCCCTTGAGCACCGCGTCGGGGTCGACGGAGGCCGACTCGGCCACCCAGACGCCCGGCGACAGCTCGAAGCCGCCGATGTCCAGCCTGACCTTGCCGGACAGGGCGTCGGCCTGGGCCTTGAGGTAGCTCTCGTGGGTGCCGACGTCCTCCCAGTAGCCGTCGGCGACGTAGCCGAAGATGGGGGCGCCGCTCTCCAGCAGGCGGGGGAAGACGTCGGAGGACCAGTCGACGGGCTCCCCGGCGGCCACGTGGTCGAGGACCTCGGGCTCCATGACGTACACGCCGGTGTTGACGGTGTCGGAGAAGACCTGGCCCCAGGTGGGCTTCTCCAGGAAGCGCTGCACGCGGCCGGCCTCGTCGATGATGACGATCCCGAACTCCAGTGGATTCGGCACGCGCTTCAGCCCAATGGTAATGAGGGCGCCATTTTCCCGGTGAAAACGCACCATATCCGACAAGTCGATGTCGGTGAGGGCGTCGCCGGAGATGACCAGGAAACGGTCGTCCCGCAGGCGGTCGGCGGCGTTCTTGACGCTCCCGGCGGTGCCCAGCGGGACGTCCTCGGTGGCGTACTCGAGGCTCATGCCGAGCTCGTCGCCGTCGCCGAAATAGTTGCGCACGAGCGCGGCGAGGAACTGGAGCGTCACCACCGTCTCGGTCACACCGTGCCGCTTGAGCAGGCGCAGCACATGCTCCATGATCGGCCGGTTGACCACGGGAAGCAGCGGCTTGGGCTGGTTGGCGGTCATCGGTCGCAGCCGAGTGCCCTCCCCGCCCGCCATGACGACCGCCTTCACACGATCACTCCTTTGTGGTCGCAGTTGTGAGCCGGCGTACCTGAACGACGTACAACACGGCCGCCCACCAGTACAGACCTGTTCCCCATACGGCGAAGGCCCATCCTGTGACGCGTGCCATCTCGGCATACCACCCCGCGTGGGAGGCGAGGAAGAGGAGCGGGAAGGCGTACATGAGATTGAACATGGCCGCCTTGCCGAGGAAATGCACCTGAAGTGCCCGGTAGCCGTGTTTACGGAGTACGGGGATGAAACAGGCGACGAAGAGCTCGCGGGCGAGGATCAGGGCGACCAGCCACCACGGGATGATGTCGCGCACCAGCAGCGCCAGGATGGTCGAGAACACGTACAGCTTGTCGGCGGCCGGGTCGATGATCCGCCCCAGCCTGCTGGTCTGGTTGAACGCGCGGGCGATCTTGCCATCGAGCCAGTCGGTGAACCCCGCCACCGCCAGGACGGCGATGGCCCACCCGTCCGCCTCCGGTCCGAGGACCAGCCAGAGGAAGACGGGCACGCCGAGGAGTCGCAGGAAGCTCAGCAGGTTGGGGACCGTCCAGATGCGGTCCTCGGCGGAAGTTTCGCTCACGTGCAGACCCTACTGCGTCGAATCCGCGGGCAGCGGGCCCGTCCGCCCCTCACCTCGGGCGGCTACGGGGGCTTCACGGGGTGCGGCTTCGCAGGCGCTCCGGGGGCGGCTCAGAGGCGGAGGAAGGCGTGGGTGCGGCCGATCGCCGCGAAGCCCAGGCGGGTGTAGAAGTCCTTCGGCCAGTCCTCCTCGGCGGCGATCAGGAAGATCGGCTCGCAGCCGGCCGCCTCGGCGAGCAGGGCGCGCAGGAGGGCGCGGGCGTGGCCCCGGCCCCGGTGGCGGGTGCCCGTGTGGACGCTCTCGATCTGGGCGACGCCGTCCTGGACGTACAGGTCGGCGCGGGCCGCGATCTCGCCGGACCCGTCACGCACGCCGCGGAAACGCACCACGTCGGCGCCGCGCCGCCGTTCCTCCACGCGCCGCGCGAGCTGCTCGATCGAGGCGTCGGGGAGGTCGGGAAGGGCCTCGCGCCAGTCGTGGCGCAGGACGGGCAGCAGCTCCTCCAGCGTCAGCTCCTCGGCCCGTGGCACGTCCGCGGGCGGGACGCCCCGGAAGACCATGACCAGGTTGGTCTCGTGGTCGTAGCCCGCCGCGGTGAAGGCGGGGGCGAACGCGGCGCCCAGCGCGTCGTCGTCCACGCACACGTAGCGGTGGCCGCGCCCGGCCAGCACCTCGTCGGCGGCCCGCAGCACCTCCTCCGGCCGTACGGCGTCGCCGGGCGACGCGGGGGCGGGGATGACGAGGTGGTTGTCGTCGTGGGAGGCGGGGTAGCGGTCGTTCAGCACGGCGAAGCCGCCCGGCACGGCGGCCACCCGGCCGGCCTTGCGCCGCGCGAACACGTGCGTGAAGGCGAGGATCCGGGCCAGCTCGCGATCCGGGGCCGCTCCCGGCGTGCGCAGGTCGCGGGCCGCTTCCCGCGCGTGCGGGTCGTCGCCCGTGGCCGGGCCGGAGGCGGGGTGGGCGGTCATCGGGCGCCGCGGGCCGCGGCGACGAAGTCGCGGATCAGGCCCGGATCCTTGACGCCCGGCGCCACCTCGACGCCGCTCGACACGTCCACCCCCCACGGGCGGGCCGCGTCGATGGCGGTGGCCACGTTGGCCGGGTCGAGGCCGCCCGCCAGGAGCCAGCGGCCCGAGGGGCGGCCGCGCACGGCCGCCCAGTCCCACGGCTCTCCCGATCCGGGGCGGGGCGCGTCGACGATGAGCAGGTCCTCGTCGTAGGCGCCGCACCGCAGGTCGGCCTGGGCGTCCACGGCCCGTACCAGGGTCAGCCCGAGGTCCTTCAGCGCCGTGAAGTCGGCGTGCGGGTGGTGTCCGTGCAGTTGGACGGCCCTCAGCCCGGCGGCGAGGGTCGCCGCGCGCACCTGGGTCGGGTCCTCGCCGCGGAAGACGCCCACGGTGAGCACGTGGGCGGGGACCAGCGCGGCCAGCTCCGCCGCCCGCTCAGGGGTGACCTGGCGCGGGCTCCGGGTCAGCACGAACCCGATGGCGTCCGCGCCCGCCTCGACGGCCGTCTCCACGTGGCCGGGCTCGCTGAGCCCGCAGATCTTCACATGCACACGGTCGAGGTTAGCGGCGAAGGGCCGCCCGCGGGGACCACGTCCAGACGAGCATGGCCGTGATCAGCCCGAACAGGATGACCCCGTTCGGCACGTGGGCGCCGAGCCAGAGCCAGGTGACGTGCTGGGCCATGCCGACGACGAGCAGCGCCACACTCGCCAGCGCGGGCCAGCCGGCCCCGCGTCCCGGCCGCCAGACGAGCACGGCGAGGACGACCTGCACGAGCGCGACGAGGTGGACGACCATCCCGGCCATGACGTGGGACTCGCGCATCGCCTCGCCGGCGCCGACCGCCTGGCCGGCCAGCGAGGCGGCGACGAGGAGGGACGCCGCCTGGGCGACGACCACGATGCGCAGCCCGTACAGCAGTCCGGCGGACACCTGCCCGGATCGCTGGGGCGCGGCCGCGGCCACGGTCTCCTGCATTGATGTGGTCCTTCCTGGAGATGTGAGGGATCCACATGCTGGCGGCCGGGGACGCGGGCGGTCGTCAGCCTCCCGGGTTATTCGCGGGTCCGCCCCCGGGATGACGCGTGGGGCGCACGGGACGGAAGGAGGCGTCCACCAGCCCGGCCCGGTGGGCGACGACGGCCGCCTGAATGCGGTTGCGCAGCCCGAGCTTGTCCATGGCGGCCCCGACGTGGGTCTTGACCGTGGTCACGCCGACGTGCAGCCGCTCGGCGATCTCGGCGTTGGACAGGCCGGTGCCGACGAGGGCGAGGACCTCCAGCTCGCGTTCGGTCAGGCCGGCGGGCGGGGGCGCGGCGGCGCGGTCGCCTGCGGCGAGGAACCCCTCGACGACGCGGCGCAGCACGGACGGGGCCAGGAGCTGCTCGCCGGCGGCGGCCTTGCGCACGGCGTCCACCATGCGCTCGGGCTCGTCGTCCTTGACGAGGAAGCCGACGGCGCCGGCGCGCAGGGCGGCGTGCACGATGGCGTCCTCGGCGAACGTGGTGAGCACGACGATCCGGCTGCCGGGACGGGCGGCGAGGATCCGGCGGATGGCCTCCAGGCCGTCCACACGCGGCATGCGCAGGTCCATGAGGATGACGTCGGGCAGGTGGCGCTCGGCCTGGCGGACGGCCTCGGCCCCGTCCTGGGCCTCGGCGACCACCTCCATGTCGCCCGCGGCCTGCAGCAGCATCCGGACGCCGGCGCGGACCAGCGCCTGGTCGTCGGCGACGAGGACGCGGATCACGCGGCCCCCTCGCCGGCGCCCTCCTGGGGGGCGCGCTCGCAGCCGAAGAGCGTGGAGAGCCCGCCGGAGGAAGGAGCCGCGGGCGCGGCGCTTCCGGAGGCGCCGGGCAGGGTGGCGGTCAGGCGCCAGCCACCGTCCTCGCGCGGCCCGGCCGCCAGCGTGCCGCCCAGCGCGCGTACCCGCTCCCGCATGCCCGCCAGCCCGCGGCCGGAGGACGGCAGGCGCTCGACGGGCGCCGGCGGGCGGCCGTTGGCGATCTCGACGGCCAGCCCCTTGCCACGGGCGGTGAGGGCCACGAGGACCTCGGTGCCGGGTCCGGCGTGTTTGAGCACGTTGGTGAGCCCTTCCTGGACGATGCGGGCGGCGGAGGCGCGGGCCACGAGCGGCGCCCGGCCGATGTCCGGGTCCAGGCGCAGGTCCACGACGAGGCCCGCGGCGGCCATCCTCTCAGCGGACTCGCGCATCACGTCGGCGGGGTCGGCGAGCAGGCCGGGCCGGGCGCCGGGGTCGCGCAGCACGTCGAGGAGCCCGCGCAGGTCCTCCAGCACCTGGTGGCCGGTGTCGCGGATGTCGGTCAGCGCGTCGGCGACCGGTCCCCGCGGGGCGGCGTAGCGGGCGGCGCCGGCCCGCAGCACCATGGCGCCGACGTGGTGGGCGACGATGTCGTGCACCTCGCGGGCGATCCGTTCCCGCTCGGCGAGCTGGTCGGCGCGTACCTGGGCGAGGGCGAGCCGCGCGGACTCCTCGGCGCGCAGCCGCTCGGCGGCGGCCGCGCTCTGCCGGGCGCCGAGGTAACGGCCGATCGCGATGGGCGCCACGACGAGGAGCATGAGGACGGCGACCCGGAACGGGGTGACCTCGGTCTGGGAGTCGACCACGGCGACGGAGGCGAGGACGCAGCCGGCCGCGTACGCGACCGCGGTCCAGGCCCAGGACGCGACCCGCAGCGCGAACACGCCGAGCGCGATCATGGTGAGGACGAGGCACGAGTTGACCGCCTGCTCGAGGTACTGGTCGGCGGCCAGCAGCAGCAGGCCCTGGAGGATGAGGACCATGCCGGGCAGGCGGCGGGCCACGCCGAGCGACAGGCCGCCGCACACGGCGAGCAGCCCGACCACCCACACCGGCGGGCTCCCCTGGTCCCAGTCGCTCCATGTGCTGAGGACACCGACGGCCGCCCCGGCGCCGGCGAGCAGCACGTCGGGGGTGATGTCGTCCGGCTGGAAGCGGCTCGTGCTGCTGCGCAGGTAGCCGCCGACCAGGGCCGGGAAGCCGGGCACGAGCACGGTGAACATCCACCAGGTCGAGGCGAGCGGGATGCCCGGGTCGGCCATGTTGATCCCGGACGCGACGATCGCGGCGGCCACACAGAGGGCCACGGCGCGCGGCCGGCACCGGTAGGCGACGTTGCCGACGGCGACGCAGATGAGGATCTGCGCCGTGTTGGAGGTGTACGAGCCCACCTGGTCGGTGAAGACGAGGAACGCCGCCATGTACAGGGCCGCCCACACCGGTCTGGTCCGCAGGAGCCCCATGGGCAGGCCGGCCAGCACCGCCATGGGCACCGTCATGGACGGGGGCAGGTCGCCGAACCCTCCCGCCTCACCCGACACGAGAAGGTCCAGCGCGATCCCCGAGACCGCCAGCAGCACATCGAGCGCCACGCCACGCCAACGCATGCCCTGCAAACTATCCGGACCGCGCCGTTTCCCGATCCTCCTGGCGGAGGACCCGGCCTCCTCCAAGTGGCCGGATCCGCGTCCGCCCGGCGGATCAGCCGGCCTTCCGGGCGCCCCTACGGTCGGGGCATGCCTCATGACACCGCGTTGTTCTTCGGCCAGTTCCTGCGCGACCCGATCACGGTCGGCGCGCTCGCGCCCAGCTCCTGGCGGCTGGCCCGGTCGGTCTGCGCGCCGGTGCCCGAACGGGGTGAGCCGGTGGTGGTGGAGCTGGGCCCGGGCACGGGGCCGTTCACCGTGGAGATCCAGCGGCGGCTGGCCGGTCGCGGGCGGCACCTGGCGGTGGAGCTGAACGCGCCCATGGCGGAGCTGCTGGCCAGGCGCTTTCCCGGGGTGGACGTGGTGCACGGTGACGCGGCGGAGCTGTCGGGGCTGCTCGCCGGGCGCGGGCTCGGCCAGGCGGACGTGGTGGTGAGCGGCCTGCCCTGGGCGGCCTTCCCGGCCGCGTTGCAGCACCGCCTGATGGAGGCGGTCGTCTCGGCGATGAGCCCGGCGGGCGCCTTCACGACCTTCTCGTACGTGCACGCGATCCCGCTGGGGTCGGCCCGGCGGTTCCGCGCGCTGCTGGCCGAGCGGTTCGAGGAGGTGGTGCCGAGCCGCACGGTGTGGCGGAACGCGCCGCCGGCGTTCGTCTTCCACGCCCGCCGCCCCCGCTCTGACGGCACACCGGTCCTGCCGGCACACCGGTCCTGCCGGCACACCGCGCTCTGACACCACACCGGCGCGCCGCAGCGCGCCGGCGCCCGGGAGCACGCCACCGCCGACGGCGGCCCCCCGGAGCGGGGAGAGCTCGGTCTCAACCCTCCCGCGCCACCGGCGCCGGGCCATCCCTGGGCCGCCGCCGGTCACGACATGCGCGTGGCCGGTGCGCATGGCCGTGCCGGTCGCTGGCCGCCTGCCGCGGGCCGTTCCCCGGGGCGGCGTTCTCGGCCCCGTCGGACAGGCCCCCCGTCACCTCGCGCCGGCGCTGCGGCAGGTCGGCGGCCTCCTTCACTGCACGAGGCTGCGCCTACCCATCAGCGCCGGGACATCACCTGATCAGGAGAAGGACGGCGGCCGTTTCTCGCGCAGCGCCCGCAGACCCTCGGCCACGTCGGGCCCGGTGAAGCCCAGGAACTCCATCGCCAGCGAGGCGTCGAAGGACGGGCCGGCCAGGCGCAGCCAGTTGTTCAGCGCGTACTTGGTGAGCCTGATCGCCTCCTGGGCGCCGCCGGCCAGCCGGGAGGCGACGTCGAGGGCGGTCTCGTGCACCCGGTCGTCGTCGACGCACAGGGCGACCAGGCCCATCCGCTCGGCCTGCTCACCGGTGACGGGCTCGCACAGCAGCAGGTGGTACTTGGCCTTGGCCAGCCCGCACAGCAGCGGCCAGACGATCGCGGCGTGGTCGCCCGCGGCGACGCCCAGCCGGGTGTGGCCGTCGATGATCCGGGCGGTGCGCCCGGCGACGGACACGTCGGCGAGCAGCGCCACGGCGAGCCCGGCCCCCACGGCGGGGCCGACGATGGCGGAGACGACCGGCTTGGAACAGTTGACGACGTTGTAGACGATGTCGCGGGCCTCGGCGAACACCCGCATCCGGGTGGCGTGGTCGCGCGTCATCTCCTCGATCATGGACAGGTCGCCGCCGGCGGAGAACGCCGCGCCCTGTCCCATGATCAGGACGGCGCGGACGGCGTCGTCGCGGTCGGCGTCGCGCCAGATGGCCGCGAGCTCGCGGTGGCCGGTCGTGTCGACGGCGTTGAGCCGGCGCGGCTCGCTGATCGTGACGCGCAGCACGCCGTCGGCCGGCATGTCGGTGCGCAGCCGCTCGTACGCCTCGTAGCCGGGAACGGTCACGGCGACTCCTCACGTCCTCGGCGGCCCGGAACGGTCAACAGGGCCTCCCCCGTCCTCGGCGGCCGGGGAACGGTCACGGGGCGTCCTCCCGGCCGAAGGCCTCGCGCAGGCGGCGGGCGACCAGCTCGCGGGCCTCCACCGCCTGGTCGAACAGGCCGGGGAAGGAGGGGAAGCCGTGGACGGCCCCGTCGTAGCGGACCACCTCGGCGGGCACCCCGGCCGCGGCCAGGCGCTCGCCGTAGCGTTCGGCCTCGTCGCGCAGCACGTCGTACTCGGCGGTGACGAGGGTGGCGGGTGGCAGCCCGGCGACCGACGGGAGCCGCAGCGGCGACAGGCGCGGGTCGGCCGGGTCGGCGCCCGGCGCGTACTGGCGGGCGAACCACGCCATCTCGGCGGCGTCCAGCCCGAAGCCCCGCCCGAACTCGGCGTAACTCGGCGAGTCCATGGCCAGGTCGAGGACCGGGGTGACGAGCGCCTGGTGGACGAGCGTGAGCCCGGCGTCGCGGGCCTGCCAGGCGGCGACCGCGGCGAGGTTGCCGCCGGCGCTGACGCCGATCACGGCGACGGAGCCGTCGCACTGGTAGAACGCGGGCCGGGCGAACACGTCGCGCACGACGGTCCAGGCGTCGTCGGCCGCGGCCGGGAAGGGGTGCTCGGGGGCCAGCCGGTAGCCGGCGGAGACGACCACCGCGCCGGTGCGCAGGGCGAGGTCGCGGCCCGTGGCGTCGTCGCGTCTGACGCCGCCGAACACCCAGCCGCCGCCGTGGAAGGAGACGAGCACCGGGAGCGGCCCGTCGCCGCGGTCGGCCCGGTAGATCCGGATGGGCACTCCCTCGGCGCTCTCGTCGCGGACGGAGGCGATGCGGGTGAGGGGGCCGCGGTGCGCGGCCATCGGGTCGGCCGCCCGCGCCTCCCGGATGGCGGCGAGGTCGAGGGTGTCCAGGCCGCCGCCGTCGTCCGGCCGGTAGCGCGCGAGGAAGTCGCGCGCCTGAGGGTTCAGCGGCATGCTCGGAGCCTAGCGGGCCGCCTCGACGAGCGCACTGAACAGCCCGGCGCCCGTGCCCCGCTCGGGATGCCACTGCACGCCCACGGCGAACCGGTGGCCCTGCAGCTCGACGGCCTCGACGATCTGGTCCTCGGCCCAGGCGACGGCCAGCAGCCCCGAGCCGAGCCGGCGTACGGACTGCACGTGCGGCGCGATCACCTCGACGTGCTCCCCCACGGCCTTGCCGAGCTTGCTCGACACGCTGACCTGGATGGTGTGGGGGACGCCGGGCTCTCCGTGGCGGTCGTGGCCGAGCGTGTCGGGCAGCCAGGGGATGAGGGTGCCGCCCTGGGCGACGTTGAGCACGTGCATGCCGCGGGCGACGGCGAGGATCGGCAGGCCGGCCTGGACGGCGGCGCGGGCGAGGGCCAGCTCGTAGCGGTCGCGGTGGCCCTGTGGCGAGGCGAGGCGGGCGTCCTGTTGCTCGCCGTAGGCGTCGGCGCCGACCTCGGCGCCTCCGGCCAGCACCAGGCCGCGCAGCCCGTGGACGTGGTCGGCGGCGGTGGCGGGCGACAGGGGCGGCAGCAGGACGGGCGCCCCGCCGGCGCGCTCGACCGCCTTGGCGTAGGCCGGGGGCGACAGGACCGCCTCCCGCACCCAGTCCCCCCAGCGGGCGGCCTCGAAGTAGGCGGTGATGCCGATCAGCGGTCGGGCCATGCGATCTCCAGGTGCGAGCAGGAGTCGGGACGGCCGCCCGGCGGTGCGGTGGCCGCGAGGCCATCATGGCGCACGGCGTTTCGCTCACGGCACCCCTGAGGCGAGATCTCGCGCGAGGACCTCCGGTCACATTTCCCAATGAATTGCGAAACAGCCAGAAAAAGCGAATGAAATAGATATTCACGTTTCGCGCCCGAAATGCGTTCTGTCTTGACCGCGGTGAATAACAGTACCGTCACACATAGTTCGGGTTCGCACCGTATCGGCGCGAAACGGTTGTGACGTCCATGTGGTGGTGTAAGACTCGATTTCCGAGCGATCGGCCGAGCCGGGGTCCGCGCCGGACGCTCGTCACCCGGAGCCGTCAGGAGGTGGATCGACACGACCGGAATGCGATTCCGGTCCATGGGGTGGGGTTGATGTGGCAATGTCGTTGAATCCGCGCCTGGTAAAAGAGAGCTTCTCCGTCATCGAGCCGGTGGCCGGCAAGGCGGCCGCCTACTTCTACGGCCGGTTGTTCGCCGAGAGCCCGCACCTGCGCTGCATGTTCCCGCCGGGCATGGACGCGCAGCGCGACCGGCTCTTCAGCGCGCTGACCCGCATCGTGTGGAGTCTCGACAGTCCCGACAGTCTGGCCTCCTTCCTGGGCCAGCTCGGGCGCGACCACCGCAAGTACGGCGTCGTGCCCGAGCACTACGGCGCGATCGGGCGGGCGCTGCTGGCCACCGTCCGCCGCTTCGCCGCCGACGTCTGGACCGACGAGATCGAGGCGGCCTGGGTGGCCGCCTACAACGCCGCGGCCGAGCTCATGATGCGGGCGGCCGAGGAGGACGCCGGGGTGTCGCCCGCCTGGTGGGTGGCGGAGGTGATCGACCACGAGCGCCGCACGCCCGACATCGCGGTGGTCACGGTACGTCCCACCCAGCGCCTGCCGTTCACGGCCGGGCAGTACGTGACCGTGCAGACCGCGCGCTGGCCGCGCGTATGGCGGCCGTTCTCCATCGCCAACGCGCCGCGCCCCGACAACACGGTGCGCCTGCACGTCCGCTCCGTGCCCGGCGGATGGGTCTCGACCACGCTCACCCGCGACACCCGCATCGGCGACGCGATCATGCTGGGCCCGCCGATGGGCACGATGGCGCCGCCCGAGCGGGGCTGCCGCGACGTGCTGTGCGTGGCGGGCGGTACGGGCCTGGCCCCGCTGAAGGCGATCATCGAGCAGATCATCGCCTCCGGCCGCCGTCCCGGCATCCACCTCCTGTACGGCGCGCGGACCGCGGCCGAGCTGTACGACCTGCCGGACCTCGTCCGGATGGAGTCCACGTTCCCGTGGCTGCGCGTGGTGCCCGTGGTCTCCGGCGACCCCTCCTACGACGGGATGCGCGGCCGCCTGCCGGAGGTGACGCAGCGCTTCCACTCGTGGGCCGAGCACGAGGTGTACGTGTGCGGGCCGGCGGCCATGGTCAGCGAGACGGTCCAGCGGCTGCAGGACGACGGGGTGCCGCCGGCCCGCATCCACCGGGACGTCGTCCACGACGAGCGCTGACCCCGGCCCCCGGGCGCGGGGGGCCGGCGCCCGGGGGTCACGCGGTGGCGGCAGGCCGGCCGAAGGCCGCCGCGGTCTCCTCGTCGCCCGGCCAGAACGTCTCGATGGCCAGCTCCGACACCGTGACGTCCATCGGCGTGCCGAAGGTCGCGATCGTGGTGAACATGGACAGGACCTGGTCGCCGTGGCGGATGCGCAGCGGCAGCAGGATGTCGGCCGGTCCGGGCACGTGCGCCACGTTGAGCTCCACGCCGGGGTAGGTGTAGGAGGCCAGCTCGTCGTGCAGTTCGGCCAGGGCGCCGTGGCCGGACGCCTCGGCCTGGCGGCGGAGCTGGTTCAGCAGGTACGCGCGGACCTCGGCGAGGTTGATCAACCGGCCGCCCATGGCGTCGGGGTGCAGCGAGAGGCGCATGACGTTGACCGGCTCCTCGAGCAGCTCGGCGGGCGCCCCCTCCATGAACATGCCGGCCGCGTCGTTGGCCGCGACCAGGTTCCAGCCGGCGTCCACGACCAGCGCCGGGTACGGCTCGTGCCCGGCGAGGATCCGGTCGAGGGCCCGGCGCACCGCGGCCATCTCGGGCGCCCGCACCTCCCGCTCGGGGAACACCGGCGCGAAGCCGGCCGCGACCAGCAGCCGGTTGCGGTGCCGCAGCGGCACCTCCAGCTCCTCCGCGAGCCGCATCACCATCTCGCGGCTCGGCCGGGCCCGGCCGGTCTCCAGGAAACTGACGTGCCGCGCCGACACGTCGGCCTCGATGGCCAGGTCGAGCTGGCTCACCCGGCGCCGCTGACGCCAGGTTCGCAGCAGGTCTCCGAAGGTCTCCTCGTGCTCTACGGCAAGTGCTCCCATGGCGCAGACGCTACGGCACCGGAGGGAAGGGCCGCGATGACGTGGCAGGTAAGGGCGGCTAGTACGACTGGAGCTCGACGAGGACGCCCTCGGGGTCGCGCAGGTGGGCGGTCCGCAGGGTGGGGCCCCAGGCGGGGCGGTCCTGGGGCGGGGCGACGAGCCGGGCCCCGTGGCCGGTCAGGCAGGCGGCGGCGGCCTCGACGTCGTCCACCCGCATGACGAGCATGGCCGCGTCCTGGGCGGCCGCGGTCTCCGGGAGGCCGGAGGTGCCGACGGCCGCGCTGATCGCGGCGCGACCGAACAGGACGAGCCCGGCCTGCCCGTCGACGTCCCAGTTGGCGTAGGCGGCCTCGGGCAGGACCTTCACCGGCTCGACGCCGTGCAGGTCGCGCATGACGGCCCGGTAGAAGGCCAGCGAGGCGGCGAAGTCGCGGACGAGCAGGCGGGGGTAGAGGGCGTCCATCATGCTCCTGAATAGTTGGTAGTCACCAATGATTGGTGGAACCCTACAATAGGGAGTCATGGAGCCGCCGCCGACCCTGCTGGGGATCACGACGTTCGTCCTGCACAAGGTCGCGGTCGCCTCCCGGCGCGCCGTGGCCCGCAGGCTCGCCGAGGAGACCGGGCTCAGCCTGTGGCGGTTCGCGGCGCTCGCGGCGCTCGCCGACCACGGGCCGGCGGCGCAGCGCGAGCTCGGCGACCGGCTCGGGCTCGACCCGAGCGACATGGCGCGGCTCATGGACGGCCTGGCGGAGGACGGGCTGGCCGTGCGCGAGCGCGACCCTGGCGACCGGCGGCGCTACCTGGCCTCGCTCAGCGACGCCGGCCGGGTGGCCCTCGACCGGGGCCGCGCCGTGGTCGCGGCCGTGGAGGAGCACACGCTGGCCCCCCTCACGGCCGCCGAGCGCGCCACGTTGCACGACCTGGCCGGCCGGATCCTCCTCACGGGGCCGCCGGGGTGACCGCGTCGAAGTCGACGAGCAGGTGGCGCGGGCCGCGCAGCGTGGCGCTGGGCCGGTAGGGCGGCGGGTCCTCCACCAGACGCGGGTTCACCAGCCGGTTCACCAGCTGCTGGAGGGCGATCTGCGCCTCCAGCCGGGCCAGCGCCGCGCCGAAGCAGTAGTGGATCCCGCCGCCGAAGCCCAGGTGCTCGCAGTAGCGGCGGTCCGGGTCGAAGGTGTCCGGGTGGCTCACGTGCGCCGGGTCCCGGCTGCCCGAGGCGAGGACGAGGACGACCGGCGCGCCCGCCGGGATCGTCGTCCCGGCGATCGGGATGTCGGCCAGCGCCACCCGCGACGACAGGAAGTGGACCGGCGGCTCGTACCGCAGCAGCTCCTCCACCGTGGTGACGATCAGGTCCGGCTCGGCGCGCAGCCGCTTGACCAGCTCGGGGTGGCGCAGCAGCGTGAGCATGCCGTTGGCGATGAGGTTGACCGTGGTCTCGTGGCCGGCGATGAGCAGCAGCGCGGCCGTGGCGATCACCTCGACCGGGGACATCCTGCCCTCCGGCCCCTCGTAGGTGACCAGGCCCGACAGCAGGTCGTCGCCCGGCGCGTCCCGTCGCGTCGCGGCGAGGTCGGCGAGGTACGTCTGGAGCTTGGAGACCGCCTCGGCCCGCCCCCGCTCGCGTTCGGCCCGGTCCTCCTCGCCGGGGCCGAGGGACTCGACGATGGCGTCGGCCCAGGCGTGGAAGCGCGGCTCGTCCTCCCGGGGCACGCCGAGCAGCCGGCAGATCACCGTGACGGGCAGCGGGTAGGCGACCTCGTCCACGAGGTCCGCGGGTGCGCCCGGCCAGGCCGTCGACGAGCTCCGTGGTGATCGCCAGCATCTCGGGGCGCAGCGCCTCGACGCGGCCGGCGCTGTGCGGCGGCCCGAAGTGGCGCATCGCCAGCCGCCGGAGCCGGTCGTGCTCGGGCGGGTCCATGCCGATGAACGAGACCCCGCCCATCCCGTTGCCCATGTCCCCCTCGGGCCGGTGGGCGAGGTTGCGGCGGTCGGAGCTGATGCGCGGGTCGTGCAGCAGCTCCACGATCTCCCGGTACGTGCTGACGACCCACGTGCCGTCCTCGCGCCGCGAGACCGGGGTCTGGCGCAGCTCGGCGTACAACGGGTACGGGTCGGCGCGGCCCGCGGGGTCGAGGATCTGCTGGAAGACGTCATCGGATGCCATGGCGGTCCCTCCTGGGCCTGGGGCGTGCGGACGTGGGCGTACGGGGCACGGTCACGACTCGCCGTACGGTCACGACTCGCCGTACAGGAGCGAGGCGCTGCGCTCGGCCGGGTCGTGGCCGGTCACCACGACGGTGGCGCCCTCGCCGGCGAGAGCGCGCTCCGGCACCTCCGCCGGAACGGGCCCGGCGCCCTCCCTCATGTCCACGTGCCGGAAGTCCGGGGGGAACGGCGCGGCCCGCTCGATGAGCCGCTGGTAGAACTCCAGCCAGATGGCCTGGTCGAAGGTGACCGCGGCGGTGATCCGGCCCTTGTGGCCGTACACGGCGACGAAGCGGCGCTCGGCCACCGACCCCTGCGTGACGACGATCTGGTCGGCGAGCGTGGGCACGCCCACGGACTTGATGTTGATCCCGAACTGGCTGGACCAGAACACCGGCAGCGACAGATGCGGCCAGCGGTGGGCCTGGTCGCTGACCATGTTGTGGGCGGCGACCTCGGCCTGGGCGACGGCGTTGCCCCAGTGCTCCAGCGCCATGAACTGGTAGTGGAAGACCGGGTGCGGGAAGCGGGCGATGTCACCGGCCACGAACACGTCGTCGGTGACCAGGCCGTTGGCGTCCACGGCCCGGCACCCGGCGTCGCAGGCCACTCCCCAGGGGCCGGCGGCGAGCCCGGAGCCGCGCAGCCACTCGACGTTGCGGACGGCGCCGAGCGCGACCACCGCCACCTGGGCCTCGACCGTGCTCCCGTCGGACAGGTGGGCCCGGCGCAGCCGCCCGGCGCCGTCGCCCTCCAGGGAGGTGACGGTCAGTCCGCAGCGCAGGTCCACGCCGTGGTCACGCTGGACGCCCCCGGCGATCCGGCCGATCATGCCCCCCAGGGCGCCGACGAGCGGGGCGGGCCCGCGTTCGACGAGGGTCACGGGCAGGCCGAGCTCCCGGCAGGCCGAGGCGACCTCCGACCCGGTGAACCCGCCGCCGATGACGAGCACCCGTTCCGGCCCCGCGGCCAGCGCCTCGCGCAGGCGGGTGGCGTCCTCCAGGGTGCGCAGGACGTGGACGCCCTCCAGGGCGGCCTCCGTCTCCTCCGGCCAGGGGCGGGCGCGGGTGCCCGTGGCGATCAGCACCCGGTCGAAGGCCACCTCGCGGCCGTCGGCCAGGCGCACGGTCTTGGTGGCGAGGTCCAGGCCCGTGGCCGGGTTGCCGGGGATCCAGTCGGCCTCGACCTCCCGCAGGCGGGGCAGCCGGGCGTGCTCGGCCGGCACGCGGCGGGTGAGGATCTGCTTGGACAGCGGCGGCCGGTCGTACGGCTCGTGCGTCTCCTCGCCGATCACGGTCAGCCGGCCGGTGAACCCCTCCCGGCGCAGCACCCCGGCCGCCCGGCCGCCGGCCAGCGAGCCGCCGACGATGACGATGTGCCCGTCCCGGACGATCCCGCCGGAGCCGTCGCCGAGCCGCCTGACCGGCGCAGTCCAGTGCCGCATCGTGTTGCGGTCGACGTGCAGCGCCTGCACCGGGCAGGCCGCGGCGGCCCGCAGCACGTGCTCGCGCTGCGCGTCGCCGGGCTCGGGGTCGTAGGCGACGGCCTCGTCGCCGTGCATCGTGAAGACCTCCGGCGCGAGATAGGCGCACTGGCCGTACCCCTGGCAGCGCGTGAGATCGATGACCACCCTCACGGGACACTCCCCCCTGTCGGAGACGCCCCGGGACTCCCCCGCCGGGCCCGCCTCACCGAGCGTGACCTACCCCGCGCGCGTCGCCGCGTAGCGCAGCGCCGCTGCCGGGTTCCGCAAAGCCGCAGCTCAGCCGATGCGCGGCCTACGTACTGTCACGCTGCGAGCACGGTCCGGCCGCGAATCCCCCACTCTCCGGCGGCCCCGGCGGCGGCGTGGCACGATGGCCGGAAGAGGCACGGGAGCGGTGGCAGCGGTGATGGGAGTCTGCTATGAGTGACGCGATGCTCGCGATCGGCACCCGCAAGGGGTTGTTCCTCGCCCGGTCGGCGAACGGCGGCCCGTTCGAGGTCCAGCCGATCCGCTTCTCCACGGTCGGCGTCCCCTCGGTGGCGATCGACACGCGCGGCCCCTCCCCCCGGCTGCTGGCCGGCATCGAGTACGGCCATTTCGGTCCGTCGGTGATGTACTCCGACGACCTCGGCGAGACCTGGCAGGAGGCGTCCCGGCCGCCTGTCGCGTTCCCCGACAAGACCGGCGCGACGCTGACCCGCGTGTGGCAGCTCCAGCCGTCGCCGTCGGAGCCCGGCGTGGTGTGGGCCGGCGCGGAGCCGGCCGCGCTGTTCCGCTCGGAGGACCGCGGCGTCACCTACGAGCTGGTCGAGGGCCTGTGGGAGCACCCGCACCGGCCGCGGTGGCAGCCGGGCGGCGGCGGGCTGTGCCTGCACACGATCGTCCCGCACCCGAGCGACCCGCGGGTGATGGGCGTGGCCGTGTCGGCGGCCGGCTTCTACCGCACCTCCGACGGCGGCGTGTCGTGGGAGGCGGCCAACCGGGGCATCCGGGCGCCGTTCCTGCCGGAGGGGCAGCAGTATCCCGAGTTCGGCCAGTGCGTGCACAAGGTGGCGCTGCACCCGTCGCGGCCCGACCGGCTGTTCCTGCAGCACCACTTCGGTGTCTACCGCAGCGACGACTTCGGCGGCTCCTGGGAGGGCGTCGGCTCGTCGTTGCCGTCCGACTTCGGCTTCCCCGTCGTGGTCGACCCGCGCCGTCCCGACACGGTGTACGTGCTGCCGCTCCAGGCCGACGTCGACCGGACCCCGGTGGAGCACCACCTGCGCGTCTACCGCTCCGACGACGCCGGCGGCACGTGGCGGCCCCTCGACCACGGCCTGCCGGAGCCGCCGGTGCACGTCACGGTGCTGCGCGACGCGATGACCGCCTCGGAGGCGGGCCTGTTCCTCGGCACCCGCGACGGCGAGGTGTACGGCTCGGCCGACGGCGGCGAGAGCTGGAGCGTGGTGGCCCGGCACCTGCCGGACGTCCTGACGGTCCGCGCGGCGGTGCTGTAGGACATGGCTGCCCGGCGTGCCAGACCCGTGACCATGGTCGTGTTCGTGCTGCCCAGCTCGCTGCGGCGGTGGGTGAGCGGCAGGAGCGAGGTGAAGGTGTTCGCGGTCGCGGCCGACACCGACGCCTCGCCCACGCTGGGGTCGGCGCTCGACACGCTGCGCCGTACGCACCCGCTGCTGGAGGAGCGGCTGCGCGACGACTACGGGCGGATCCGCCGCCACATCAGCATGTTCGTCTCCGGGGAGAACGCGCTGGGCCTCGGCGGCCTCGACTGCGCGCTGCCGCCGGGCGCCGAGGTGTACGTGATGCCGAGCCTGGGCTGACCCCGATCGGCCGTCTCAGACCTTGCGCCAGCCGGGGACCCACGCGCCGTCCTCGACGACGTAGTCGCCGAACAGGGCCGGGGCCTCCTTCAGCATGAGCTCGCCGATGCGCTGGAACAGCAGCCGGATCTCCTCCTCCGCGCCGACCGCGGTGCGCGCCTCGATCGTGTGGCGCAGGGTGCGGACGTTGGCCGTCCAGACCAGGCCGGTGGCCAGGCCCTCGGGGGCGAAGCGGCGCATGAACGAGGTGCGGTGCTTCTTCTCGGAGAACGGCTTGCCCTCCTCGTCGAGCTGGAAGTGGTCGGCCATCCAGAGCTGGAAGCGCTCCAGCTCCTCCAGCACGGCCGTGGCCCGCTCCATCAGCTCGGAGTCCTCGCGCGCCCAGTCGGGGAACCAGAACGGCAGCTCGTCGAGGCGGACGAAACGCAGCGACTCCTGGGAGATGGCCACGCCGGGCCGGTGGCGGACCAGCTCGTGCGTCAGGACGCGGCTCACGTTGTGCAGCACGAAGCTGAAGCTGACGTGCTCCAGGACGGAGCCGTGGGCGCTGGCCAGGATGTTGCGGAGGTACTCGTCCTGGTTCTCCCGGATGCGGACGACGTTGGGGTTGAGACCGGGCTCGAACGAGCGGTAGCAGAGCCGGCCGGCGAACTCGGCGAGGTTCTGCGCGTCCAGCTCGCCCCGGTCGAGCCGCTCCAGCCACCGCTCGCCGCCGACCTCGCCCAGGTAGCGGGCCAGCTCGTCGTAGTCGAGCTGCGGACGGGCGACGATGAAGACCTCGGGTTCGACGGTGCGCATGGCGAGCCCCCGCTCGAGTAGGCGATGTGACGGCCCAAGCAAACCAGGTCAGGGGGCCGGGCGCGAACTCCGGGGGTGGCCTGCCGCCGGTTTCCCCGCCCGGGGAGCCCGAGGTCAGAGACGGTAGACGCGGCGGGCGTTGCCCGAGCCGATCATGTAGGCGACGCGGGCGGCGTCGGCGGCGCTCCACTCCCCCGCGTCCAGCCGCTCCTTCAGCGCCCGGCCCAGGGCGCGGCGGAACGCCACGGCACCGAGGTGGGCGGTCTCGGCCACGCCGGAGCAGCCGGAGCCGAAGAGCTGCTTGTGGAACGGCGCCAGCTCCAGCAGCTCGTCCACGACCCGCCACGCGCCGGCGCCGGTGCGGGTCAGCGCCCGCCCGACGTCCACGTGGACGTGCGGGTACGCGGCGGCCAGGTGGGCGGCCTGGCGGTGGAACGGGTAGCAGTGCAGCAGGATCACCGGCACCCCGGCGGGCTGGAGCGCCCGCAGGAAGCCGGTCAGCAGCGCGGGGTCGGTCCGGTGGGGCGCCGCGTGCCCGGCGTCGGGCCCGGTGCCCGCGTGGAGCTGGAGGGGCAGGCCGCGTTCGCGGGCCACGTCCACGGAGGTCCACAGCAGGTGGCGCAGCGCGACCGGGTCGTTCAGCGGCTCCTTGGGGTCGGCCAGCCGCCGGCCGGCGGCGGCGATGACGGACCCGCGGCTGGGCCGGGCCGCGTCGAAGTCGAGGCCGTGGAGGTGGCCGGCGACCGTGCTCAGGCCCACGGCGCCGGCGGCGCGGGCGGCCAGCTCCTCGGCCAGGCCGTCCAGGTAGTCGGTGGAGGTGCCGGCCATCTCGGCCACGTCGTGCTCGACCTGCTCGACGCGGACGATCTCGTCGGCGGCGGCGGAGCCCTGGCGGCCCATCTCGGCGGCCGGCAGCAGGTCGTCGTCCTCCGTGCCGGTGTCGACGAGGAACGCGGCCATCCCGGCGGCCCGCAGCAGCCTGCCGTTGACCTCGGCGGCGCCGAGCTCGGCCCGCCGGGCCAGGTAGACGGCGGGCGCGGCGTGCGGCGGCAGGAGATCGGAAGAGGTCGTGGAGGGAAAG